>RGEP01000146.1 GCA_009918225.1 Betaproteobacteria bacterium
CCCGACATAGTTTTCAGCCATCACGGTCTGGGCCGCTTCAGACTGTGCCAGGTACTCCAATTCGGCCTGCTGCAGCCGGTAGCCCATAGGGCCACCGCTGACCTCGCTTTGCGGGAAACGGTGCATCAGCGAGGTGAACCACCACGAAAAGCGCGAGGCCTTCCACACCCGCGCCAGGCAGCGGGTCGAGTAGTGCTCAATGCCGCTGTCTCGGCCCTCCCGGTAGTGTTCGATCAGGGCACTGCTGAGGTAGTGCACGTCGCTGGCCGCCAGGTTCAGACCCTTGGCGCCGGTAGGGGGCACGATGTGGGCCGCATCGCCAGCCAGGAACAGGCGGCCAAAACGCATGGGCTCGGTCACGAAGCTGCGCAGGGGGGCAATGCTCTTTTCGATGGAAGGCCCAGTGACCAGGGCCTGCGCCGCCGCGGGGTCGAGCCGAATGCGCAGTTCGTCCCAAAAAGCCTCGTCGCTCCACTGCTCAACCTGGTCTTGCAGGCTGCACTGCACGTAGTAGCGCGACAGCGTATGCGAGCGCATGCTGCAAAGGGCAAAGCCACGTTCGTGGTTGGAATAGATCAATTCATGCGCCACCGGTGGTGTGCGCGACAACACGCCCAGCCAGCCGAAGGGGTAGACCCGTTCGTGTTGGGTCAGGGCACTGGCGGGCAGGCTGGCGCGGCTGGCACCGTGGAAGCCATCGCAGCCCGCGATGAAGTCGCAGGCCAGCTCATGGGTCTGACCCTGGTGCGTGTACCGCACCGTCGGGGTGGACCCATCAAAACCGTGAAGGCTCACCTGCTCTGCTTCGTAGACCGTGGGCAGCCCCTGGGCTTGCCGGTGGTCCATCAGGTCGCGCGTGACCTCGGTTTGGCCGTACACCACCACTTGCTTGCCGCGGGTGAGGCGCTTGAGGTCGATGCGGTGGCGCCCGCCGCCAAAGCACAGGTCAAAGCCCTCGTGCGGCAGGCCCTCACGGTGCAGGCGTTCGGCCACGCCCGCGCGTTCCAGCAGTTCAACGGTGGTTTGCTCCAACACGCCGGCGCGGATGCGGCCGAGCACATACTCGGGCGTGCGCTGCTCCAGGATGACGGCGTCGATGCCTTCTCGCGCCAGCAGTGCCCCCAAGAGCAGGCCCGAAGGGCCGGCACCGATGATGGCCACTTGGGTTCGCAATGGCAGGTTCATCGGCTGCTCACGCATTGAAGTTGGGAAATACGCCAGGCCGTGCAAAGCCTTGGCAACCCGTGATTACTTGAGCGATTCAACCAGGTCCACATAGTCTTGCATGGCTTGGTGACCGCTCAGCCCTTGCAGGCCCGCCCAAGCATCGAACTTCGCCCGGCCCTTGAGGTCCATCATCCCCGGACGCTCACCTTGCACATCGCCCTCGGTGGCCTGCTTGAACAGGGCATAGAGCTTGAGCAGGTTCTCCACGCTCGGGCGTTCGTCGAGGCCTTGGACATCCTGCATGGCCTGGGAAAAGGCCGTTTCAAGTGGCGAGCTCATGGTGGTTTCCTTTGGGGCATTGAGCCTGGCCAAGCAGTGTAGTGGAGCCGACTCATCCCGTGGCGGTACGCCCTGTCCCAGGATCAGGCCATGCAGGCCAAGCCCATGGGCGGACTCCGCAGCGAAGAAGCCCACCGGCGCTGGCGTGAACAAGGCCCCAACCGCCTGGCCGACAGCGAGCGCCATGGTTTGCGGGCCCTGTTGCGCGAGGTGTGGACCGAGCCCATGTTCATGCTGCTCCTGGCATCAGCGGGCGTGTACCTGTTGCTGGGCGATTGGGGCGAAGGGCTCTTGCTCAGCGGCTTTGCCGTCCTCACGGTGGGCTTGGTGTTGGTGCAAGGGCATCGCCGTGAGCGGGCCCTGCAGGCTTTGCGTGAGCTGTCTGTTCCGCAGGTTCAGGTGCACCGCGACGGCCGCTGGCAACACTGCCCGGCCACGGCTGTGGTGGTGGGCGACTGGGTGATGCTGTGCGAAGGAGACCGGGTGGCCGCTGATGGCGTCTTGCGGCAAGCGGCAGGCCTGCGTGTGGACGAGGCATTGCTCACTGGGGAGTCATGGCCGGTCGACAAGTGGGCCGATGGAGAACCAGCTGCCGGCCAAGTTTGGGCCGGCACGCTGGTGGTGGCCGGTCATGGTGTGGCCGAGGTCACGGCCACGGGCGCTCGAACGCGCATGGGCGGCATTGGCCAGGCCCTGTCCGGCATTGAGCTCGCAGCCACGCCTTTGCAGCAGCAGGTGCGCCGCCTCGTGCGTGCGTTCGGCTTGCTGGCTTTGGTGGCCATGGCCGTGGTGGTGCTGGTGTGGGGCGCGTTGCAGCGCGATTGGGTTGGGGGCCTGCTCTCAGCATTGGCCCTGGGGATGGGCATGCTGCCGGAGGAGTTTCCGATGGCCTTGGCCGTGTTCATGTCCATGGGGGCCTGGCGGCTTTCGCGGCTGCATGTGTTGGCGCGTCGCCCAGCGGCCATTGAGGCGCTTGGGACCACCACACTGCTGTGTGTAGACAAGACCGGTACCCTGACCGAAAACCGGTTGCGCTTGCGCGGCGCATGGCCCTGGGGTGAAGGGGCCGGTGCCACCACCGAAGCGGCGTTGTTGCGCGCGGCTGCCTTGGCCAGCCGGCAAACCGCGGTCGACCCGCTGGACCGAGCCATTGCCGATGTGGCCGGCCCCCACCCAGCCGGCTGGACCCTGTTGGGCGACTGGCCGGTGCAGGCCTTGCGCCCCATGGCCTCGCGCCTGTGGCGCAGCCCTGAGGGAGTCGCCTGCTTGGTGGCCAAAGGGTCGCCGGAATACCTGGCCACGCGCTGTGTGGGTGGGGCTGTCGCCCTCAAGCAGCCTTTGGAGCATGCGGCGGCCCTGGCTGCGCAGGGCCTGCGGGTGTTGGCGGTGGCGCAGGGCACCTGTGTGGACAACGCAGCCGCCCAGACCATTGGCCCCGCCGCGGCTGAACCCCAGGTGGGCCTGCACTGGTTGGGTCTGCTGACCTTCGAAGACCCCTTGCGCCCCACTGTGCCCACGGCCGTGCAACAGGCACGCGAAGCCGGTATCCAGGTGTGCTTGATCACGGGCGATCACCCACAAACCGCCTTGAGCATCGCCCGGCAGGCCGGCATCGACACGCAGCCGGGGGTGATGGAGGGGGCGGTGTTCGAGGCCTTGAACCCGGTGCAGCGCCAAGCTGCGATGCGCACGGTGCGGGTGTTTGCCCGTGTGTCGCCCTTGACCAAACTCAGCTTGGTGCAACACGCACAAGCGGCTGGGGAGGTGGTTGCGATGACAGGCGATGGCGTCAACGATGCGCCGGCACTCAAGGCCGCCCACATTGGCGTGGCCATGGGGCGCCGTGGCACCGATGTGGCGCGTGAGGCTTCGTCCTTGGTGCTGATGCGCGAAGACTTCAGCCATTTGGTGGGGGCCATCGCCCAGGGCCGCACCGTGTTCGACAACCTGCGCAAGGTGTCGGGCTACATCGTTTCCATTCACATTCCGCTGGCAGGCTTGGCGGTGGCGCCCCTGTTGCTGGGCTGGCCACCGCTGATGACGCCTGCCCATGTGGTGTTGACCGAGATGCTGATCGACCCCATGTGCAGCCTGGCCTTTGAGGCCGCACCTCCATCGCCCTCGGTGATGAAACGTCCACCGCGGCCGGCCACGCAGGGGCTCTTGGACCGCCGCGCCATGGCACAGGCCTTGGCCATGGGGCTGACCTTGTGGGCAGCGCTCATGGCCTGGGGAACGCTGGCCCGCTGGGCCTGCCCCGAGGGGAACGCCGATCAACTGCGCACCCTGTTGATGAGCGGGCTCTTGGCCGGCAACCTGGCGTTGGTGGCCCTGCCGCTCACACAGGGCTGGGCATTTGCCGACTGGCATGGCGCATCGGCACGGGTGTTGGCGATGGCCGGTGGCCTGGCCGTGGGCCTTTGGGTGTTGGCCCTGCAGTGGCCAGCCTTGGGGCGCTTGCTGTTGTTGCAGCCGGTTTCAGCGGGCTGGCTGTTGCTGGAAGCCCTGAGCATCGTGGCCCTCCTGGCCTTGGTGCATCGGTTGGCGATCAGGTCCACAATCAGCCCATGAACACCTCCTCCTGTTTCCGCTGCGCGCGCGGGTTCGCGCTGTTGAGCGTGTGCCTGGGGGCTTTGCCGCCGGCGTTGGCCCAAATGTCGACTGCCTCGGCATCATCAGCTTCCAGCACCGCCGCTGCCCCCGGCCCCGCGGCCAGCGCTGCCCCTGAGGCCCCTGCGTTGCCGCGCTGGGAAGCCGGTGGTTTTGGGCTGGTGGTGTCGCAACAGGCCTACCCCGGCGCCAACCAGCAGGTGCAGCGCACCCTGGTGCTGCCTTACCTGATCTACCGGGGCGAAGTCTTGCGGTCGGAGCGGGGTGGCGCAGGCCTGAGGGCCTTCAAGACGGACGCCTTTGAGCTGGACCTGGGTGCATCAGCAGCCTTGGGTTCCAGCGCCAAAAGCATCGACGCGCGGCGCGGCATGCCCGATCTCGGTACCCTGGTGGAAGTGGGGCCGCGCTTGAGGTGGACACTGGCGCGCCACGCCGATGGCTCGAGGTGGCGGCTGGACCTGCCCCTGCGCAGCGTGCACGACGTGACCGATGGCCTGCAGCGCCGGGGCGCCACCTTCGAGCCCGAACTGAAGTGGCAGGGGCCTATGGCAGGCGGCTTCTTCGTGAACACCGGTCTGAGCGCGGTGCTGGCCGATCGCAGCTTGGCCCAAACCTTTTATGGCGTGGACCCCTCGCAGGCCACGCCCAACCGACCGGCCTACACCGCCCGCGCAGGCCTGTTGACCTGGCGCCTGGCGGGCAGCCTGGCCTGGCGCATGGGCACCCAGTGGAATGCCTTCACCTATGCGCGTGTGGACAGCGTGTCGGGTGCGGCCAATGAAGCCAGCCCCTTGGTGCGGCAGACCGTGGGCGTGAGTGCCGGCCTGGGCGTGAGCTACGCTTGGCAGCGCTCCAGCTTGCCGGCGGTGGACTAAAGCGCGAGCACGTCGGCCATGAACAAGGCCTTCACGCGGGAATCCGAGGGCGAGGACAACGAGGACGATGCCGGGGCACCGGCGCTGCCCAGGGGCTTGCGCAACTACATGACCCCACAGGGCCACGCCGCGCTGCGCG
>RGEP01000147.1 GCA_009918225.1 Betaproteobacteria bacterium
GCCACGGGTATGAAGTTGGGCAGGAAACCCATGCCGTTGTTGGGCACCGGTGCATCGATCTCCAAGCGCGGCTCGACGGTTGCCGCCAAGCCCGAGGCGCTGCCCTGGGGCCCTTCTAATGAAGCCGGCAAGGCCTTGTACAGCGTGTCCATGCCACTGGCCAGGCGCAGCGCGCCTTTGTGCAGGGCGGCGCTGCCGTCGCGCAGCTGCACCGAAGCGTCGGCCAGGGCCCGGCTGCCTGCCACGGCTTCGTCCAGGCGTTCATCCGTGGGCAGCCGCGCGGACAGCGCCGACACGCCTGCAGCCTGCGCCGACAAGCCGTCGACCAGCTGCGTCACCCCCAAGCCAAACTCGGCCATGCCCGAGCCCAACTGCACACTGGACTCGCGTGCCAAGCGCACGCCGGCGCGCAAGGTGGTGGCCCCACCCAACAAGGGCTCGGTGCTTTCCAAGGCGCGGTCGCCCAACAGCGGTATCGGGGCCACATCGGCGCGCCAGGCCACGATGCCGGAGGTCAGTTCCGCAGCCCCATCCTCCAGGCGCTGCAGGCCGCGCTGCAGCTCGGCGTGGCCCGCGTTCAGGCGGGACGCCCCGTCGCGCAGGGCAGCCAGTTCACCCGCTGAGGGCCGCCGCGCCTCCAGGGTCCGCAAGGCTTGCCCGGTCTGGCGGATAGCCTCGGCACCACCGGTGGCCGACTCCTGCAGGCGGGCCGCCCCTTGGGCCATGGGGCCAGCGCCCTGTCGCAGGCCACCCAGGCCCGCCTCCAGCTCGATGGCGCCTTCACGCAAGGCCGCCATGCCGTCGCGCCACTGCTGCAATCGGTCTCGCGAGCTGGCGGTGTTGCCCAGCACGATGGACCACCGGCGCTCGTTCAGCGATTCATTGACCTGGTGGCCGAGTTCACTGGCAAAGCGCCGCGCAAAGCCGGCGCCCACATAGTTGTTGCCCTCTGAGGCAAACACCACCAATGACCCCGCCCCGGGCCGAGACGGCGCCACAGCCGCGGCGGAGAAGTCGGGGGGAATGATGAGCGCGAACACCACGCGGCCCGAGCGAACCAGCTCGCGTGCGTGTGCAGGGTCGTTCAAGAGTTGGTAGTCGAAGTTGCGCCGGACCTCCAGGGTCACCACCAGCTCATGGCCCAGGTCGATGCGCTGCTCGCCGACCACCGCACCTTCATCCAGGTTGACGAGGGCCACCGGCAAGGCACCGGTGCGGCTGGCGGGGTCCCAAACCGAGTCCAGGTAGATGAAAGCGTAGAGCGCCGGAATGACCACGATGGCGGGCAAGACCCAGCGCAAACGCGGATAACGGTGGAGCAGCCCCAGGTCCGCGCGGGCCACGGCGGCCGTTTGGCGGATCAGGGTGCGCAGGGTCTCAAGCATGGGGCGCGGTTGACAAGCGAGCGCGCAGTATCGCTCGGGCGAACCCTTAGAGCCCTGTACGGGTTAACCGAGGGCGCCGCGCCCTTGTCCTCGTTAGAGTGCACCCTTTTGAGTTGATGGGAAGTCCGACATCATGAAAAGCCTGCGCGCGCAATGCACCACCTCCCGCCCCACTGCCTCCAACCGCCCCCGCACCAGGGTCCTCAAACCCCTGAACATGGCCCTGATGGTGGCCGGCTGGTCGCTGGCGCTGTCTGCAGGCCTGCTGGACGCTGCGCAGGCTGCGGACATCAAGGATGTGCCGTGCCGCACCACCGCCGAGTGCCTGGCCGAGGCCGCGCGGGTGCGCGGCGAGGTGTCGAAGAACGACACCAGCCGCGCCGCCGAGTTGCAGGACATCTTCTATTGGACCAACCGCATCAACATGGCCAGCACGGTGATGCTGACGGAACGTGGCCTATTGGACAAAGCCTCGGCCGCGCGCATCGCCGAAGGCATTCAACATGCGGTGACACAAGCCGCAAAGCCCGGCGGCAAGCGGCCCACTGACTATCTGCAGATTGAAAACATCATCGCCGAGAAGTCAGGCCCAGAGGCCACCTTCATCCACGCCGGCCGCAGCCGACAAGACCTTCTGGCCACGGTGCGGGTGTCGCGGCTGCGCACCGCCGTGATGGATGTGGCCGATCGCCTGCTGATGTTTCGCAAAACCCTGCTGGACATCGCCGAGCAGCACAAGGACACCCTGGTGCCGGCCTACACCAATGGCGTGCAAGCCCAGCCCATCAGCTATGGCCACTACCTGCTGGCTTTCAGCGACTCGTTTGCCCGCGACTCGGCCCGCATCCGCGAGCTTTATGCGCGCTTGAACCTCAGCCCCATGGGCACCGCCGTGCTGGCCAACTCGGCCTGGCCCCTGGACCGGGTGCGCCTGGCCCAACTGCTGGGCTTTGATGGGCTGGTGGTGAATTCTTTGGATGCTGGCCAGATCATCACTTATGACGTGCCCCTGGAGGCCAGCGCCATCGTGAGCTCCACCGCGGTTCGCATCGGTGCGCTCTTGGAAGATGTGCACACCCAATACCACCAAAGCAGCCCGTGGCTGCTCTTGGAGACGGGCTCCACCTACACCAGCAGCGCCATGCCGCAAAAGCAAAACCCGGGCGTGATCATGACCGCACGGGCCAAGGCCTCGGATGTGGTGGCGGCCTCACACTGGATGACGCTGCGTGCGCACAATGTGAACACCGGCATGACCGACTACAAGGACGCTTGGACGCAGGCGCGCAACTTCTTGTACACGGTGGAACTGCTGGAGCAGACCGCGCGCGTGATGAAGTCTTTGCGGCTGAACCCCGATCGGGCCCTGGAGGAGCTGCGCGGCGACTGGACCACCTCCTCCGAGCTGGCCGATACCCTGCAGCGCGTCAGTGGCGTGCCCTTCCGTGTGGGCCACGCCTTTGCCACGGCCGTGGTGAACAAGGCCCGCGAGAAGAACTGGCGCCCCGACCAGTTCCCCTACGAGGAGGCCGTGCCCCTGTATGCCGCGGCCGCCGCGCGCGCGGGCGTGCAGCCGGCCACGTTGCCTTTGAGCGCGGCGCAGTTCCGCCAGTCCTTGTCGCACGAAGAGATGGTTCGCACCCGTGTGGGCATTGGCGGGCCCCAGCCCGCCGAGGTTCAGCGGCAGCTGCAAGCCGCTCGGCAAACCCTCAAGCAAGACGAGGCCTGGCTGGCGCAGCGGCAAGCCGCCTTGGCACAGGCCGAGGCCGGGCTCAATGCGGCTTTTGGCAAGCTGATGGCGCCTTGATGCGGGGGCCTATTTGCCGATGCAAAAACTGGAAAAGATCACGCCCAGCAAATCGTCGGCGCTGACCTGACCGGTGATCTCGCCCAAGGCGCTGTGCGCGCAGCGCAGTTCTTCGGCCAGCAGATCGAGGGCAGGCTCGCGCAGCTGCGTTTGCGCCTGGGCCTGTGCCAGGTGCCCCGCGGCGCGCTGCAGGGCCTGCAGGTGCCGGGTTCGGGCCAGGGCCACGCCCTCAGGCATGGCCTGCCAGCCCGCACGCTCCAATAGGGCCTGGCGCAAAGCTTCCAGGCCTTGGCCGGTTTGCGCCGAGACCGCCAAGCCGCTGTCAGAGCCTGCGCCCGCAGCGGCCTGATCCAGCTTGTTGTGCACGACCAAGATGCGCTCATCTTCCACGCCGTGCGCCCGCAGTTGTTCGGCAATGGCGCGGTCAGCGGCCTCATAGGCGGGCTCTCCACGGCGCAGCAGGTCGTGAACAAAGAGCACCGCATCCGCCCCTCGTATGGCCTCCCAGCTGCGCTCGATGCCGATGCGCTCGACCTCGTCGGCGGCCTGCTGCGCCTGGCGCAAGCCCGCGGTGTCCACCACGTGCAGCGGCACTCCTTGAATGTGCAGGGCTTGCTCGATGCGGTCGCGTGTGGTGCCGGCCAGGGCTGTGACGATGGCCACCTCCTGGCCCGCCAATGCGTTGAGCAAAGAACTCTTGCCCACATTGGGCTGTCCGGCGATCACCACACGCAAGCCTTCGCGCAGCAGCACGCCTTGACGCGTTTGCGCCAACACCGATTGCAGCGAACGCTCAATGCCGTCGAGCTGTCCGCGCGCGTCGGCCTTCTGCAAGAAGTCGATCTCTTCTTCCGGGAAGTCCAGCGTGGCCTCCACCAACATGCGCAGGTGCAACAGGCGCTGGGCGAGTTCGGTGATGCCCGCTGAAAACGCCCCTTGCAAAGACCGCGCGGCCGAGCGGGCGGCCGCCTGCGTGCCGGCATCGATGAGGTCGGCCACCGCCTCGGCCTGCGCCAGGTCGAGCTTGTCGTTGAGAAAGGCGCGCCGGGTGAATTCTCCTGGCTCAGCCAGCCGCAGCCCCGGCAGCAGGGCGCGCCCGTGTTCGGTGGCCTGGGCCGCGGCCCGCAGGCAGCGCTGCACCAGCATTTGCAGCACCACCGGCCCGCCATGCGCCTGCAGCTCCAGCACGTCCTCGCCGGTGTAGGAGTGCGGAGCCTCGAAGAACAGGGCCAGGCCTTGATCGATCGCCTGACGCTGTTCGTCCAGGAACGGGGTGTAGGTGGCGCGCCGCGGTTCCAGCGGCCGGCCGCACAGGGCCTGCGCCAAGGGCATCAGGCCACGGCCCGACACCCGCACGATGCCCACCGCACCACGGCCTGGTGCAGTGGCCACCGCCACGATGGGGTCAAGGTCGCTGGACACGGGCTGCCGGCCCCACCGAGCCGGTTTACTTGCCGAGCACGCCCAACTGCTTGTTGATCATCCACTGCTGCGCGATCGACAAGATGTTGTTCGTCAACCAGTACAGCACCAGGCCGGCGGGGAAGAAGAAGAACATGAAGGAAAAGGCGATGGGCATGATCCACATCATCTTGGCCTGCACCGGGTCCGGTGGCGTGGGGTTGAGCCAGGTTTGCAGCAAGGACGATGCGGTCATCAACAGGGGCAGGATGAAGTACGGGTCCTTGGCCGCCAGGTCGGTGATCCAGCCCAACCAGGGCGCATTGCGCATTTCCACGCTGGACAGCAACACCCAGTACAGGGCAATGAAGAAGGGCATCTGCACCAAGATGGGCAAACAGCCGCCCAGCGGGTTGACCTTTTCCTCCTTGTAGATGCGCATCATCTCCTGCTGCATCTGCTGGGGCTTGTCCTTGAGCCGCTCTCGCATTTCCATGATGCGCGGGTTGATGGCCTTCATCTTGCCCATGCTGCGG
>RGEP01000148.1 GCA_009918225.1 Betaproteobacteria bacterium
CATGGGCTTGCAGGCCTTCGCAGGCCACGTTCAGTTGCGCGCGCAGTTCTCGGTTGGCACCCACACCGCCAGCGACCACCAAACGCCTCAGGCCGGTGTGCCTCAAGGCCGCGATGCTCTTGCGCACCAACACCTCAACGATGGCGGCCTGCGTGGAGGCCGCCACGTCAGCGCGCTGGGCTTCGGTCAGTACACCGCCATGGGGTTCAGCCGAGTCCGCTTGAAGCTTCTTGACCTGCGTGGCCACCGAGGTCTTGAGCCCGGCAAAGGAAAAGTCCAAGTCACCGCTGTGCAACAAGGGCCGAGGAAAGGCAAAGGCCTGCGCCCTGCCCCGCTCGGCCAAACGCGAAAGGGCTGCACCACCAGGGTAGTCCAAGCCGATCAGCTTGGCGCATTTGTCGAAAGCCTCGCCGGCCGCATCGTCAATCGACTCGCCGAGCAACTCGTACTGGCCTACCGCCTGAACGCGCATCAGCTGGGTGTGGCCCCCGCTGACCAGCAGCGCGACAAAGGGGAAAGACGGCGGCTTGGCCGAGAGAAAAGGCGACAGCAGGTGGCCTTCCAAGTGGTGAACCGGCAAAACCGGTTTGCCCAGGGCCACCGCCAGGGACTGGGCCGCACCGGCGCCGACCAAGAGTGCCCCCGCCAGACCCGGCCCGGCGGTGTAGGCCACCACATCCACCTGCTTGAGTTCGACCTGGGCCTCTTGCAAGACCTGTCGAATCAGCGGCACCACCCGGCGGATGTGGTCGCGCGACGCCAGCTCAGGCACCACCCCGCCATAGGCCTTGTGCATGTCAATTTGGGTGTGCAAAGCCTGCGCACGCAGGCGCGGCAGCTCCGTGCTGCCAGGCGAAAACTCCACCAGCGCGACGCCCGTTTCATCGCAGCTTGATTCAAGTCCCAGGATCAGCATGGAGCATCCCCAAGCCCGGTGGCCGTTGGCCTGCCCCGGCTCAATGGTTTTCGCGGGCGTGGTTGATGGTGTACTTCGGAATTTCGATGGTCACGTCTTCGCCGGCCAAGATGGCTTGGCAACTCAGGCGTGAGGTGGACTCCAGGCCCCAGGCCTTGTCCAAGAGGTCTTCTTCAATCTCGTCGATCTCACCCAAAGAGGCAAAGCCGCTGCGCACCACCACATGGCAGGTGGTGCAGGCCGCACTCATTTCGCAGGCGTGTTCGATTTCAATGCCGTGGTCCAGCAGCGCCTGGCAAATCGACGTGCCCTCCTCAGCGGTGATGGTCTCACCGTGCGGACAGTAATGGGCATTGGGCAGGATCTTGATGGTGGGCATGGTCGGGATGGTCGGGCTACAGGGAGTCCACCGAACGGCCCGAAAGGGCTTGCTGGATGCTGCGGTTCATGCGCAGCGCAGCAAACGCTTCGGTGCCGTGCGCGAGGTTTTCCACGGCTGTGTTGATGGCGCTGTGGTCGGTGGTCTGGGCCGTGGTCTGCAACAGCACCAACAGCTCTTCGATGGCTGCACGTTCTTCGGCGCTCAACAGGTCTCCATCGGCCCTCAAAGCAGCCAAGGTGGCCAAGCGCATGCGCTCGGCTTCCACCCGCGCCTCGGCCAGGGCGCGTGCGCCCATATCGGCGTCCGCATTCGAAAAGCCTTCGCTGAGCATGCGGGCAATCTCGTCATCGGCCAGCCCGTAGCTGGGCTTGACCGCTACGGCGGCCTCGACACCAGAGTTGACCTCGCGGGCACTGACCTGCAACAGGCCGTCGGCATCCACCTCGAAGGTCACCCGGATGCGAGCGGCGCCCGCCGCCATGGGTGGAATGCCGCGCAACTCAAACCGCGCCAGCGAACGGCAATCGGCCACCAGCTCGCGTTCACCCTGCACCACGTGTATGGCCATGGCCGTTTGCCCGTCCTTGAAGGTGGTGAAGTCCTGGGCTTTGGCCGTGGGGATCGAGCTGTTGCGTTCAATCACCCGCTCCACCAAGCCGCCCATGGTCTCCAGGCCCAGGGACAGGGGAATCACATCGAGCAGCAGGATTTCGCCATCGGCGGCGTTGCCCGCCAACTGATTGGCCTGAATGGCCGCACCCAGCGCCACCACTTCATCGGGGTTCAAGTTGATCAGGGGTTCGCGGCCAAAAAGCTCGGCCACGGCCGCACGAACTGCCGGCATGCGGGTTGATCCGCCCACCATCACCACGCCCAAGACCTCGTCACGGCCCACGCCCGCATCGCGCAGCACACGCCGCACCGACTGCAGGGTTTTGTCGATCAAGGGCTTGCACAGGTCCTGCAGTTGGGCGCGGCTCACGGGTACGCGACACGGCCCCATGTCCAAGTCCGCCGCCAGTTCGGTGGTCTCATGCTCGGTCAGGGCCTCCTTGGCGGCTCGAGCAGCCACCAAAAGTGCGCGCTTGTCGTGCGGGGACAGCGCCTGCACCTGGGCCTGGGCATGGGTGGTTGCCAAGGCCCATTCGGCCAAGGCATGGTCGAAGTCGTCCCCCCCCAAGGCCGCGTCCCCTCCCGTGGCCACCACCTCAAACACGCCGCGCGAAAGCCTCAAGAGGGACACATCAAAGGTGCCACCGCCCAGGTCGTAGACGGCGTACAGGCCTTCGCTGCCGTTGTCCAAACCATAGGCCAGCGCCGCCGCCGTGGGCTCGTTGATCAACCGCAGGACCGGGATACCGGCCAACTGCGCCGCATCCTTGGTGGCCTGGCGCTGGGCATCATCAAAGTAGGCGGGCACCGTGATCACGGCGCCGTACAGCTCATCGTCAAACGTGTCTTCGGCACGAAAGCGCAAAGTTGCCAGGATTTCCGCGCTGACCTCCACCGGCGTCTTGACCCCTTCTCGGGTTTGGAAGGCCACCATGCCCGGCCGGTCGACAAATTCGTAGGGCAGGCGCGCGGCGCCTTTCACATCCGACAGGGTGCGGCCCATGAAGCGCTTGACCGAAACCAAGGTGTTCTGCGGGTCCTGGGCCTGTGAGGCCAGAGCCTGCGCCCCAATGGCACGACGGCCCTCGCCGAGGTAACGAACCGCCGACGGCAGGATCACCCGACCCTGCTCATCGGGCAGACACTCGGCGACCCCATGGCGCACCGCAGCCACCAGGGAATGCGTGGTGCCCAAGTCGATGCCCACTGCGATGCGCCGTTGGTGCGGGTCCGGCGCCTGGCCGGGTTCGGAAATCTGCAGCAATGCCATGGAATTAGGGGGCTTGATCGAGCGCGTCGGCCCGCCGAGCAATGTCTTGAAGGAAGCGCTGCACGAACATCAGGGCCCTGACCTGCTGCGCGGCAGCGGGCAGATCGGGCGCGGTGTCGGCTTGGCCGTCGATCAAGACCGCCAGCCGCGCCTGCATAAGTCCGAATTCTGCCCTCACCCGAGCTTCCAACTCGGACACGGCCTGCACCGTCCCTGCTTCATCGAGGGCCTCACGCCACTGCATTTGCTGCATCAGAAAGGCCGTGGGCATGGCGGTGTTGCGCTCGGCATCGATGGCCACGCCCGCCAGTTCGCACAGATAGGCACCGCGCGCGATGGGATCGCGCAGCCTGCGATAGGCTTCGTTGACCCGAACCGACCACTGCATCGCCACCCGCTGCGCGGCCCCACCCTCGGCGGCAAATTTGTCGGGGTGCACCCGCGCTTGCAGGTCGCGCCACCGCGCGTCCAAGGCCGCGGCATCCACAACAAATGCACGCGGCAGGCCGAACAGCGTGAAATCGTCAGCCGCCAGGTTCAGCGGCGCGGTCACAAGAGGAAAACGGGGTCAGAGTCATTTTTTCGCCGAACACGCAGCGTTCGCAAAAAAAATGACTCTGACCCCATTAGCTTAGACCCGGAAAGACTCGCCGCAGCCGCAGCGGTCCTTTTCCCGCGGGTTGTAGAACTTGAATCCCTCGTTGAGACCCTCGCGCACGAAGTCGAGCTCGGTGCCGTCGATGTAGGGCAGGCTCTTGGGGTCAACCAAGACCTTGACACCGTGGTCTTCGAAGATGTGGTCTTCGGGCGCCACATCGTCCGCGTACTCAAGCTTGTAGGCCAAGCCCGAACAGCCGGTGGTCTTCACGCCCAGACGCACGCCGACGCCTTTGCCACGCTTGGCGATGTAGCGGTTCACATGCCGCGCGGCGGCTTCGGTCAGGGTGACGGCCATGGTACGGCGCCGATCAGTGGGCAGTGCCCTGGGCCTTGGCCTTGTAGTCTTCCACCGCCGCCTTGATGGCGTCTTCAGCCAAGATGGAGCAGTGGATCTTCACCGGAGGCAGGGCCAGTTCCTCGGCGATGTGCGTGTTCTTGATCTGCAAGGCTTCATCCAGCGACTTGCCCTTGACCCATTCGGTGACCAGGGAGCTCGATGCGATGGCGGAGCCACAGCCGTAGGTCTTGAACTTGGCGTCCTCGATCAGGCCCGTGGCCGGGTTCACCTTGATCTGCAGCTTCATCACATCGCCGCAAGCCGGTGCACCCACCATGCCGGTACCGACCGTGTCATCCCCCTTCTCGAAGGACCCCACATTTCGGGGGTTTTCGTAATGGTCGACGACCTTTTCGCTGTATGCCATGGTGCTGTCCTCGGAACGTGTTCGAATTCTTGACTGCTGAAAAAACGATCAGTGCGCGGCCCACTGGATGGTGGACAGGTCCACGCCATCCTTGTACATCTCCCACAGGGGCGACAACTCGCGCAGCTTGGCCACCCGGTCACGCAACAGGGCCACGGCCTCGTCGATTTCCTGTTCAGTGGTGAAGCGCCCGATGGTGATGCGCAAGCTGGAGTGCGCCAGTTCGTCCGGTACCCGGCGCTCGAGGTCACCGTTGATGAAGACCTGCTCCATGTCCTTGAGCCCCGCCAACAGCCGCTGCTGCAGCATGCGGATCCGCTCGTTCTCGGTGCCCATTTCCTCGCGCGCAATGCGAAAGGCCGCACCCATGCCCACGCATTGGTGGGTCGGCAAGGTACCCGAACGCATGCCACGCTCATGACCGCCGCCGTGCATTTGGGCCTCCAGGCGCACCCGGGGCTTGCGCCGCACGTACAGCGCGCCGATTCCCTTGGGGCCGTAGGTCTTGTGGGACGCCAGGCTCATCAGGTCGATGGGCAGTTCGGCC
>RGEP01000149.1 GCA_009918225.1 Betaproteobacteria bacterium
CCCTCCACCCGCTTGACGCCCAGGCCCTCGCTGTAGGCGCGCAGGTAGCGCGCGTACAGGCCGGCGTCAAAGTGAAAGGCATAGGCCACCTGCGACAAGGGCGAGTTGGGCAGGTCGGTGCGCGGGCGCATGAACTTGTTCTTCAAGCAGGCCGCGGTGTTGATGGAATAGGCCTCCAGTGGCTTGGCCTTTCCGGCCAGGTGCTGCTTGAGCCAGTACTGGTGAAAGTCCACCGTCCAGTTGTCTTGGCCGATGACGCCGAAGCCGTGGATGTAGCGGTCACCCAAGCGGCCCCAGTTCACAAACTCGATGCCCAGCTTGAAGGAGGCCTTGGTCTGGCGCATGAACTCGTCTTCGTCGATTTCGAGCATGCGGTTGAACAGCGAGATCATCGGAATCGTGGCCTCGCCCACGCCGATGGTGCCGATGTCGTCAGACTCCACCAGGGTGATCTCGTACTGCCCGCGCAGCACCTTGGCCAGTGCAGAAGCGGACATCCATCCCGAGGTGCCGCCGCCGAGCACCACGATCTTCTTAAGGGCTTGCGTCATGTTGAGGATTGTAAAAAAAGCCCCGTGCCGACAGGTGCCGGCGCGGGGCTTGAGTAGGGTCTTGTGGGCTTAGAACTTGTAACCCACGCGCAGGGCGTAAGCCGCGCCGGTCTTGATTTCCGAGTCCACGGTCACGCCGTCGGCCTTGAGCTGGCGGTACACCGGCTTGTTGAGGTTGTTGCCCTCAAAGCGCACGCTCAAACCCTTGAGGTAGCCCGACTGCAGCTCGTAGCCGATCTGGGCCGACACCCAGGCCGAGCCTTGGATGTAGCGCAGGGTCGGGTAGCCGCCCACCGCATCGTTGGCCACGCTGCCCACGTAGGTCGTGCGGCGGTTGAGCGCCACCGAAGCCTGCAGACCCGACTGGTCGTAGTACAGCATGAACTTCGTGTTGCCCTTAGACAAGCCGGGCAGCGGGATGCGCTGCGTAGACGTGTCCAGCGGCTGGTTGGGGTTGGCACCCAAGAGGCCCACCGGCAGGTTCACCGAGCTCGAGGTGTTGCTGTAGCTCGTGGACACACCGAAGGCACGCAAGGGCTCAGCCAACACGCTCAGCGGCGCCGAAGCGGCCAGCTCCAAACCCCGCAGCGTGCCGCCCGAGCCGTTGACGGCTTGGGTGAAGGTGCCGACGGAGCCATTGGCCGGAATGCTCAGGCCCAGCTGGCTGGCGTACGAGCTGAAGTTGTAGGCGGTGTCGGTGAACTTGGTGATGTAGGTGTCCAAGTCCTTGTAGAACACAGCGGCCGAGAAGTAGGCCTTGGTGCCCAGGTACTTCTCAAACGACAGGTCCAGCGCGGTGGCGCGGTAGGGCTTCAGGAAGGGGTTGCCGCCCGAACCCACGAAGCGGCCGAAGGTGGCCTTGTTCGCCGGGTTGGTGTCCACAGACGCCGCAAACGAGTTGCGCTGGTCGGTCAGGTCGGCACGGGCCAATTGCTTGCCCAAGCCGAAACGCAGCAGGTTGCCACCACCCAGGTCGCCGGTCAGGTTCACCGAAGGCAGCAGGTCGGTGTAGCTGGTGCCCGCCGTGGTGATGCCCTTGGACGGGTTGACCAAGACCACGTTGGAACCCACGCCGGCCAGGTAGCCCGAAGACTGCTGGTCGGTGTTGACCACCTGTGCACCCACGTTGCCGCGCACGGGCACGCCGGCCATCTTGGTGTCCACAGCCAGCTTGGCGTAGGCGGTGGTGACCTTCTCTTCGACGCCCCAGGTCTTGGACAGGATGTCGTCGTTGTACTTGCGCAGCACGGTGGCGCCGGGCCACAGCGAAGCCTTCGGGTCAAAGGTCAGCAGGTTCAGGCCCGTGCCGCCCACGTTGTTCTCCACGTAGGCGTCAGAGGGCATGGAGATGCGGTCCTTGCCGCCACCGGTGGTGGAGACGATCAGGCCTTCATCGGTGATGCGGTCCTTCTTGCGGTTGGTGTGGTTGGCACCAAACTGAATCTCTGTGAAGGCACCGGCGGCCAGGTCCTTCTTCAGGTCCACGCGAATGCCATCGACCTTGTCCTTGATGGTCGGGCCCTTGGAGTAGCCGGCCTGCGGCACGCCGTCGATACCGGACCAACCGCTTTGGTCACGCACCTGGAACAGCGCCGGGTTGGTGTAGTTCAGCGGATTGCCCACGGTCAGCTTGGGCGCGCCCGAACCGCTGTAGTCGAAGGTCAGCGTGTCCACGCCGGTGATGCCCGCGTAGGCTTCGTTGTCACGCTCAATGCGCTGGGCGCTGGCCTTGTTCAGGTCCACCGTGGCTTGCCAACCACCATCAAGCTTGATGGTGTTCTTCCAGCCCAGGGTCTTGATGGTGTCGTCGTAGGTGATGCCTTCGGAGAAGCCGATGATCTTGCCGGCCGGGTCGCTGCTGTTGAGCGTGTAGGTGCCCTTGGTGGCCACACCGTTGACCACCGTGGCATTGGTGATGGTGTTGTAGGGGTACAAGCCCGCCTTCACCGCCGTGATCTTGGTGATCGTGTCGGCCTTGGTCTGGAAGTAGTCGAGCTGGCTGTTCCAGTTCTGGCTGGGCTTGAAGCTCAGGATGGCGGCCACGCCGGTGCGGTCATCGCTGTAGCGGCGGGTGGAGTAGTCCAAGCCGCTGCCGAAGCTGGGCACCTTCACATTGGCAATGCCGGTGCCGGTGGCGGTGGCGCCGGTGTAGGCGGTGACGGTGCCGTCACCCCAGCCGCAGCAGGTGTACTGGCTGCTGGTGCCATCCACGCGCACAAAGCCCAAGGCCACGCCGATCTTGCGGTCGGCGAAGTTGTCGATGTAGGTCAGGCTGGTGCGCGAACCCGTGCCTTCTTTGTCTTTGTCCAGGCCCACGCCGGTGCGCACCTTGGTGCGGCTGGCGGCGATCACGCGGTTGCGGTAGAGGGTGGGGTCGATGAGCTTTTGGTCAATCGTGCCGGCCAAGCCGCCGCCGATCAGGGCGGCATCAGCGGTCTTGTACACCGTGGCCCCGCCAATCAGTTCGGCCGGGTAGACGCTGAGGTCCAGGGCGCGGCTGTTGCCGATGCCGGCCTGCTCACGGCCGTTGATCAGGTAGCCCGAAAAGTCTGGGCCCAGGCCCCGAATGCTGATGGTGGAGGCCGAGCCTTCGCGGGTGCGCTGGGTGGTCACGCCAGGCAGGCGGGCCAGCGATTCGGCGATGGTGGTGTCGGGCAGCTTGCCGATGTCTTCAGCGCTCAGTGACTCGGTCACGCCGTCGGCGTTCTTCTTCACGCTGATGGCGCTTTCGATGGCGCTGCGAATGCCGGTCACCGTGACCTGCTGGGCTTGCTGCGCGTGCGCCGGCACGGCCGACAGGGCCGCAACGGCGGCCACGGCGGCGGCCGTTGGGGTCAAGCCCGTGCGCATGCTGGAGCGCATGCGCGCGAGGCGGCGGCCCTGAACGAGTACTTCTGTCATGTGTGGTCTCCTGCGATCAGCGGTGGTGAGGTGAGGGATCGAAAACTCAAAACCCGAGTAACCCCGTGTTTGCCCAGGGATTCTGTACTAAAACTACAGCGCCGCCGGCCTAGGGGAAGTCCCAGGGCGGCGCGAACGCCACACCAGGCGCCCGCACCCGGGCTTTCCCTAGCGTCACGGCCGCCGCGGCCGTCACAGCCGTCCCGGCGTGAGGGGTACGGCCGGGTACAGCTTTGTAACTTAGGTACATTTTGGCGATGCACGCCGCAACTGCAGCCTCTACAGCCTTGGCCCTGGCCCTGCTCCTGGGGGGCGCCGCCCCCGCCGCGCCCTTGAAGCTGCACGTGCCCTCCCCGGACTGGCGCGATCAGGTCGTCTACTTTGCTGTCACCGACCGCTTTGCCGATGGCAACCCGCGCAACAACGACCAGGGCGCCGGTGAATACGACCCCCGCCAGGCCAGCCGTTACAGCGGTGGCGACCTGGCCGGCCTGCGCCAGCGCTTGGACTACATCCAGGGGCTGGGTGCCACCACGCTGTGGATCACGCCGCCCGTGGCCAACCAGTGGCTCAATGCGCAAGGCAGCTACAGCGGGTACCACGGCTACTGGGCCGAACACTTCATGAAGGTGGACCGCCACCAGGGCACGCTGCACGACTACCGGCTGCTCTCAGACGCCCTGCACCGGCGCGGCATGTACCTGGTGCAAGACATCGTGGTCAACCACGTCGGCGACTTCTTCTATTACGACCGCCAGCAGCAGACCCCAACACCGGCCCACGTGCATGGCCCAAGGCAGACCCCAGCACCAGACCCACGCCTAAGCTACCAGCCCAACCTGGGTAGCCGCCCGGTGCAGCGCCCCAGCCAATACCCCTTCTCGCTCAACGACCCGCGCCGCGCGGCCGACCGCCAAGCGGGCGTCTACCACTGGACGCCGGACATCGTGGACTACG
Organism: Betaproteobacteria bacterium; assembly: GCA_009918225.1. GTDB lineage: Bacteria > Pseudomonadota > Gammaproteobacteria > Burkholderiales > Burkholderiaceae_C > RFTU01. The sequence continues at coordinate 4,410 of RGEP01000149.1, forward strand.
GCAACCGCGAGCAAGAGCTGACCTATCAGATGGCGGGCCTAGACGACCTGAACACCCGCAACCCACGGGTGCGCGAGGCGCTGCGCAAAAGCTTCGCGCATTGGATCCGCGAAGTGGGGGTGGACGGCTACCGCGTGGACACCGCCTTCTATGTCGAGCCCGAATTCTTCGAAGACTTCATTTGGCGGCCTGCACGCGCCGGCGGCACCCCCGGCCTGCACGAGGTGGCGCGGCGCACGGGGCGCAACAGCTTCTTTCTGTTTGGTGAAGGCTTTGGCATCGATGGGCCCGGGCAGAACACCCAAAGCCAGCGCATCGAGTCGTACATGCAGGGCCCTCAAGCGCAGCAGCGCCGCTTGCACGGCATGCTGAACTTTCCGCTGTACGGTGCGCTGGGCGATGTGCTCAGCCGCGGCGCGCCCACGGCCGTTTTGGGCCAAAGGCTGCGCGCCCAAGTGGCCCTGCACCCGCGCCTGCACTGGATGCCCACCTTTGTGGACAACCACGATGTGGACCGCTTCTTGGCCTCGGGTGACCAGCGCGCGCTGGTGCAAGCCTTGGGCAGCCTGTTCACCCTGCCGGGCATCCCGGTGGTGTACTACGGTACCGAGCAGGGCTTTACCCAACAGCGGGCCTCGATGTTCGCCGCGGGCTGGGGCTCGGGC
>RGEP01000150.1 GCA_009918225.1 Betaproteobacteria bacterium
GTGGCAGGCCGAATTGCCTTGGAGCGCGTGACGCCCTTGCCTCCGGGGGCTGCCGTGCCCTTTACCGTTGGTCCCTTGGTCGCAGGTGATTCCATTGAACAAAAGGTGACCATACGGGTGTCGGTCTGCAACAAAGACGCCAGCGCCATCCGCGTTGGTGAAGTCGATTTTTAAGCAGGAGCCTTGATGGACACCGATCAGGAACTGCTCAGACGCATACACGGCGTCAACCACCGTGCTGAGATTTCATCGGACTTGCCGATGCGGCAATGGGTTTACGCCTGGATGTTTGATCCCCACCGAGAGGGCAATCACCATCACGCAGTAGACCGATGGATCGGCCTGCTCATCGTGGCCAATCTGTTCGCGCTCTTGTTTGAGCACGTGCCGGCGGTCTACGAGCCCAACGCCCATTGGTTCCACTTCTTTGATGTGGTCTCGGTGATCATCTTCACAGGGGAGTACCTGCTGCGCTTGTACGTGGCGCCGGAAGACCCGGAGTTCGCCAAGGGCCGACACCCCCATCTGGCCTATGTGCGCAGTCCGTTTGCCATCATTGATCTGTTGGCCATCCTGCCTTTTTATCTGCAGGCATTCCTGCCGGTCGACCTGCGGGTGCTGCGGTTCCTGCGGCTGTTGCGGATCCTCAAGTTGTTCCGGGTGCTGATTCCGGCATGGCACGAGTTTGTGGCTGCCAACCGCGGCCGGACCTTCCGCCAGAAGGTGCACGCCCTGGTGTTTCCCAGCGAGTACGGCGGCACCCTGCACCAGCTGTTCGATGGATTCATCGTCCTGTGGGTGGTGGTCTCCGTGGCGGCCGTGATCTTGGAGTCAGTCCAGAGCGTGCACTATGTGCTCAACCTGGAGTTCATTCTCTTGGACGCGGTTGCGGTGACCATCTTCACTGCTGAGTTCTTGCTGCGCCTATACGCCTGCGTTGAGTCCCCGGGTTTCCAGAGGGCCTTGTCCGGGCGGGTCAAACACGCCACCTCCTTCAGCTCGATCATCGACTTTCTGGCCATCTTGCCCTTCTTCCTTGAGGTGTTCCTGCACCACCTCTTCGATCTGCGGTTCTTGCGGGTGTTTCGTCTGCTGCGCCTGTTCAAGCTCACCCGCTACACGGGTGCCACCAAAACCTTGACCACGGTCGTGGTGCGGGAGTGGCCGGTATTGGCGGCCTCGGCATTTGTGATGCTGCTGCTGGTGATCCTGACGGCCAGCTTGGGCTATCTGTTTGAGCATGAAGCCCAGCCCGAGAAGTTTGAAAACATCCCGCAGTCGATCTATTGGGCAGTGATCACCCTGGCGTCGGTGGGCTACGGCGACATCTCGCCCGTGACCCCCATGGGCCGGATGATGACCATCGTCCTGGCGCTCTTGGGCATTGGCATCTTTGCCATTCCGGCGGCCTTGTTGTCTTCGGCCTTTACCGACCAGTTGCGCATCGAGCGCGAGACCTTGAGGAACGAGCTCTACGAGATGCTTGCCGACGGACATCTGAGCGAAGCCGAGGCCGACAAAATCAACCGCGAAGCCAAGCGCTTGCACTTGAGTGAGGAAGAGGTGCAGCGCCTGATCATCAAGGCCAAGCGCGAACGCGAACTCAAGGAAGACGTCTCGATGTTGCCGCTGCACAAGATTGCAGCCAACACGCCGCACGCCCTGGAGTACTACCGGTGGACCTTGGCCAACCTGCGGCAAATCGGTGTGATGACCTCACGCGAGGAGTTTGAACGCTTGGCCACCCAAAGCGGACGCCTAACGGCCGAGGAGTTCATCCTGTGGCAGGCCATCCAAGGCACGGGGCCCGCGGTGGCGGAGCCTGGGCCAGGGGATCAGTCTCGATAGCCGGGAGACTCGCGGTCGAGCTTGCGCAGCAGGGCCGGCCAGGCGATGCCGGGGCCTTGGCCTGCGGTGGCGTGCTTGAGCACTTCGGCGGTTCCGTTGAGGATCGCCGGTGAAATCATGGTGAGCTCGCCACCGGCCTGCGCGTCAATTTGGATTCGACAGGCGTTTTCCATGATGTACATGTTGAGCCACGCTTCTGCAATGCTGCGGCCTACAGTCAAGAGCCCGTGGTTGCGCAGCACCAAGAAGTTGCTGCGGCCCAGGTCGGATTGCAGCCGAGGTTTCTCATCGTCGCGCAGGGCCACGCCCTCGTAGTCGTGATACGCCACGGTCGGCACCACGAAGGTGGACTGTTGGCTGATCGGCAGCAGCCCGGCCTTTTGGGCACTCACCGCCACGCCGGCGCGTGTGTGCGTGTGCATGACGCAGCTGGCGTCTTCCCGGGCCGCGTGGATGCAGCTGTGGATCACGAAGCCCGCCGGGTTGACGGGGTAGGGGCTGTCTGAGAGCTTTCGGCAGTCCTGATCCACCTTGACCAGGCTGGATGCGGTGATCTCGTCAAACAGCAGGCCGTAAGGGTTGATCAAGAAGTGGTGCTCAGGCCCCGGAATACGGGCGCTGATGTGGGTGAACACCAGATCGGACCAGCCGTAGAGCGCTGCCAGCCGATAGGCCGCTGCCAGTTCGACCCTCAGGCTCCATTCTTCGGGGCTGTCATTCATCACGGCAGGGACTCCGGAAGGGTTGGCTTGCTCAGGTGCTCAGGCGATGGCCAGGCAGGGTGAGCCGGCGTGTAAAGCGAAACTGCTGAAGGCCATCAGCGAGACGACTTGGCCTGTTGGGCCAACTGCATGGCGGAGGCAATCAAGCCGGCCACTTCACCCATATGCCCGGGCACGATCATGGTGTTGTTCTTCTGGGCCAGCTGTGCAAAGGCGTCCACAGCCCGTTCGGCCACCTTGAGCTGCACGGCCTGGTCTCCCCCGGGCGACTGAATGGCTGCGGCCACTTCGCGGATGGCCTGTGCGGTAGCCGAGGCCACGGCCACGATGGCCGAGGCTTCGCCCTCGGCCTTGTTGATCTCGGCTTGGCGTTCGCCTTCGCTCTTGGCGATGTACGCCGCGCGCTCGCCCTCGGCCAGGTTGATTTGCTCTTGGCGCTTGCCTTCGGAGGCCGCGATCAGCGCGCGTTTCTCGCGCTCGGCCGTGATCTGCGCCTGCATGGATCGCAGGATTTCTGCCGGCGGTGTCAGGTCCTTGATTTCATAGCGCAGCACCTTAACGCCCCAATTCAGCGCCGCTTCATCCAGCGCGTTGACCACGGTTGCGTTGATGAGGTCTCGCTCTTCGAAGGTTTTGTCCAGTTCCATGCGACCCACCACGCTGCGCAGCGTGGTCTGCGCCAACTGCGTGATGGCGATGATGTAGTCGGAAGACCCGTAGCTGGCTCGCATGGGATCGGTCACCTGGAAGTACAGGATGCCGTCGACCTGCAGCTGCGTGTTGTCGCGTGTGATGCAGACCTGGCTCGGGACGTCCAACGGGACCTCCTTGAGCGAATGCTTGTAGGCCACACGCTCAATAAAAGGGATCAAGAACTTCAGCCCTGGCGTCAGGGTGCGGTCGTATTTGCCCAGCCGCTCTACGACCCAGGCCTCTTGCTGAGGCACGATCTTGAAGGTGCGGACGATGAAGATGACCGCGATGACGAGCAGGATGAGGGCAATTTCCATTCTTATACCTGTTGGCGTTCATCGCCCACAGACCAACTGCAGGCGAGCTTAGGGTGGGCGAGGGTGGGTCGCTTACAGCATCAAATGCTTCGACTCAGGAGACGGGCTCCAGTTCCAAACGGTTGCCGTGAACGGCCACAATCCGGTGCGCACCGGGCATGGCAGGCCGCTGTGCAACGAGCGCAGCGTCCCACTCGCTGCCGCGGTAGTTCACGCGGGTTGTACGGTCGGGCCGCCACTGTTCGACCTTGACGGTTTGTCCGATGTCCAACAGCACATCGGGGTTGGACGGCGCTGGGGCCGCTAGAGGGTGGCGTGCCCGCCTGAAATGCCACACGGCCGTGGCACCACCACCCACCAGTGCGGCTGCGGTGATCTGTTGCGCAACAGACAGCCCCGCCATCTGAGCCACGGCAGCGGCCACTGCGCCCACGGCCAGCATCAGCAGGTAGAAGGTGCCCGTGGCGAGTTCGATGGCCACCAAGACCCCCGCCACGATCCACCAGAAGTTGGAAAACGACTCCATCCTGTACAACTCCTTGACGGCAGCTTGGGCATCGATGCCCGTACGCGGCAGTATCCAACGCAACGGCCTTGCCTGCAGGGCATCGGACGGCCCTACACTTGCGCGTTTTCCCTGAGCTTGGACTCTCTGGAGGCCCCTCTGCCATGCTGCGATTCAATTTCCCCATCGTCATCATCGACGAGGACTACCGTTCCGAGAACACCTCGGGCATCGGCATTCGTGCGCTGGCGCAGGCGATCGAGAAGGAGGGGTGGGAGGTCCTGGGCACCACTTCCTACGGCGACTTGTCGTCCTTTGCTCAGCAGCAAAGCCGTGCCAGCGCCTTCATCTTGTCCATCGATGACGAGGAATTCACGCCGGGCCCTGAGCTGGACCCTGCTGTCTTGAACCTGCGCAAGTTCATTGAAGAGATCCGCTGGAAGAACGCAGACATTCCGATCTACATCTACGGCGAGACGCGCACCTCGCAGCACATTCCCAACGACATCCTGCGGGAGCTGCACGGCTTCATCCACATGTTTGAGGACACGCCGGAGTTCGTGGCGCGCCACATCATTCGGGAGGCGCGGTCCTACCTGGATGGCTTGGCGCCTCCTTTCTTCAAGGCGCTGATGGATTACGCCCAGGACGGCTCGTACTCCTGGCATTGCCCTGGCCACTCGGGTGGTGTGGCCTTCTTGAAGAGCCCCGTGGGGCAGATGTTCCACCAGTTCTTCGGCGAAAACATGCTGCGCGCCGATGTGTGCAACGCGGTGGAGGAGCTGGGCCAGTTGCTCGACCACACCGGGCCGGTGGCCGCCAGCGAGCGCAATGCCGCGCGCATCTTCAATGCTGACCATTGCTTTTTTGTCACCAATGGCACGTCGACGTCCAA
>RGEP01000016.1 GCA_009918225.1 Betaproteobacteria bacterium
CGTATTGCCGAAACACCTCATAGAAGAGGCTGCTGGAGGCCTGGATCTGGCGGGTGGTCTTGCGTGCACCGGGCAGGCCGCCATGGACCAAACCCGCCACGCGTGCGATTTCACGAAAGCGGCGCTGGGGCAGATGGCCGGCCTTCAAGCTCTCCAGGATGTCGGCCAAGAGCGTGTCTTCACTGCCTGGCGGCAACAACAAGGCCTGCAGGGCTTGGTCGTCTTGCGGCAGGTTCAAGCCGGTGGGCGAAACGATCTCCAGCCCCAGGTCGTTGACCGACAGCGACAGGCTCAGGCCCTGCGGGCTGTGTTGTGCCAAGCGCCAGGCCAAGAGCTGGGCCAAACCGGTGTGCACCAAGCGGCCGGCGAAAGGGTAGAGGAAGAGGTGTTCACCCTCACGCGACTGCAAGACCTCCACCAGCAAACGACCGGCCACCGGTAAGGCCGAGAGTGCTTGCTGCGTGCACAGCATGGGCCACGCCGCTTGCAGCTCGGGCTCTGTGCTGAGCTGCTCGGGTGCTGGGCACCGCAGAGCCTCCGGTGCCGCGTGTTCAGCACCACTTGCCGCTGAAGCAAGCGTTGCCTGCACCTCCCCCAACACGGCCAAGGTGGCATCGGCCAACTCGGTGGACAGGGGCATCTTGCTGCCCGCCCAGGTCGACACCACGCCTTTAGGCTTGCTGGCCCGGCGCACATAAGCGCTCATGTCGCGGGTGCGCACATACTCCAGAAGGCGGCCTGCAAACACGAAGCAATCCCCCGGCGACAGGCGCGCGATAAAGCCTTCTTCGATCGTGCCCAGGGTGCCGCCTGACACCCATTTCACCTGCAGCCCAGCATCGCTGACGATGGTGCCCACCTGCTGGCGGTGGCGCTGGGCCAGGCGCCGGTCCTGCACCACGCAGCGGCCCTCCACACGCTGCACGCGGTGGTATTCGGGGTATGCAGACAGGCTGCTGCCCCCACGCTCCACAAAGGCCAGGGCCCACTCAAACGACTCCGGGCTGAGCTGGGCGTAGGCTTGGGTGCGCCGCACTTCTTGGTACAAGGCCGCGGGCTCGAACCCGCCGCCGATGGCCACCGTCACCAGGTGTTGCACCAAGACGTCCATGGGGGCTTGCGGGCTGCTGCGCGACTCCACCCGGCCGGCTTGCGCCGCGCGCCGCGCTGCCACGGCCTCCACCAACTCCAAGGTGTTGGTGGGCACCAGGGTCACGCGGCTGGGCCGTCCAGGTGCATGTCCGCTGCGTCCGGCTCGCTGTAAAAGCCGCGCCACGCCCTTGGGCGAGCCCACCTGAAGCACGCGCTCTACGGGCAGGAAGTCGACCCCCAAGTCAAGGCTAGAGGTGGCCACGACCGCCTTCAACTGGCCGCTCTTGAGACCCTGCTCCACCCAAGCGCGAACCTCGGTGTCCAGTGATCCGTGGTGCAGGGCCACCAGGCCCGCCCAATCGGGCCGGGCCTCCAAGAGCATCTGGTACCAGATCTCGGCTTGTGAACGGGTGTTGGTGAAAACCAAGCAGGTGCCGCAAGATTCGATTTCCTGCACCACCGGCTGTGCCCAGGTGCCCGCCCCAAGAAAAGCGCCCGGGTTGCTGCGGCAACAAGGTGTCGATCACCAAGGACTTGTCGATACGACCCTGAACCAAGGCGGGCTGTGGGGTGGCCTGCTCGCCTTGCAGAACCGGCCGCACCAGGGTGTCCAGTGCCTCTTGAAGATTGCCCAGTGTGGCGCTCAAGCCCCAAACCAGCACATTGGGCTGCCAGGTGGCCAGGCGGGCCAGGGCCAGCTGCAATTGCACGCCGCGCTTGCTGCCGATCAGCTCGTGCCACTCGTCCACCACCACCGCCTGCAGCTGCGCCCAGCGCAACGGCGCGTCTTCGCGGGTGAGCATCAGGCTCAAGGACTCGGGCGTGGTCACGAGCACCTCGGGTGCGCGGCGGTCTTGCCGTGCGCGCTCAGTCGAAGACGTGTCGCCCGTGCGCGCCTGCACCTGCCAGCGTGGCAGCATCGCCGACACGGGTTCACGCAAGGCCAGCAGCGTGTCCTGCGCCAAGGCCCGCATCGGGGTGATCCACACGATGCGCGTGGTCCCTGAGGACCCCTGTCCTTGCGCCAGCGCTTGGGCCTTTGCCTGCGCGCGCTGCAGCAGACCCAAGGCCACGGCAAAGGTCTTGCCGCTGCCGGTGGTGGCGTGCAGCAGCCCGCTGCGGCCTTGCGCCATGTGAGCCCACACCTCTTGCTGAAACGCGTGCGCTTGCCATCCGCGTGCCTGCATCCACGCCAGCGCCGCCGATTGCGTGCTCATGCGCTCACGATCCAGCCTTCCAGCGGATCGACATCGGCCGGCAAGCCCCAGCCGGGTTGCAGGCTGGCCCAAGCCGCCTGCATCAGACACAGCACGGCATCCAGGGCATCGCCTCGGGCATCATCCACCAAGGCGTCGCGCTGAGCGTGGGTCAGCACCACGCGCAGGCCCAAGCGGCTGCGGCCCTGCTCCAAGGCGTCAATCAGGTCCTTGCGGGCAATCAGGCGCTCAGGGGTCTGCTTGGCCCGGTCGTCGCTCTTGTATGAGCGGTTGCCGATCAGCTCGCGCGCCAGCAGACCAGGATAGGCCTCCAGGGCTACCCGTGGCACAGGCAACTCCTGCAAGCCGGGCAAGCTGGCCGGCAGGGCACGCAGCAGCGGCACGCCGGCGTGCATCATGTAGGCCACCGGCGGGTTGACCCACTTCATCGAAGGGCTGGAACCCGCTGGCGCGTCACAAGCTCGGTGGGCAAACTTGGAACCGACGGGGCGGGCCGCGGTGTAGGCAGCGAAGGTGTCTCTTATCTCCGCGCGGCTCAAGCCACAGTAGTGGTCCATACAAGCGGCCCACTGCGTAGGCCAGCCCAGGTGTTCAACCAAAGCCCGAGGCAGGCCAAACGGCAGGTCAAAGCCGCCTACCCAAGCAGGCTCAGACTGCAGGGTCTGCAGGAGCTCACGGTGTTGGGCGCAGGCTTGCAGGCGCTGCAGGCTGCTGAAGTCCACCCCCACCAAGGCTGTTGGGACCGACGTCGGGGTGCGGGGGGAGGCCATAGCAGCACTGTAGGCCATGCGCTGCAGCGCTACAGTCCGGCCATGGAGAACCCGATCCTGGTTGAGGCCCTAAGGGGGTCAACGGTCGAGTCGTTTCACCGCGGTGCAGTGGCCGTGGTCGACGACCACGGCCGCTTGGTGTGGTCGTGCGGAGATGTGGAGCGCCCCATCTTTCCCCGTTCGGCGGTCAAGTTGTTGCAGGCCCTGCCCCTGGTGGCCAGCGGTGCAGCGCAGCGATTGGACCTAAAGGACGATGAGTTGGCCTTGGCCTGTGCCTCTCATGGTGGCGAACCCGCACACGCCCAAGCTGCGGCGTCAATGTTGGGCAAGGCCGGCGTGGACGCCAGCATCCTCGAGTGCGGAGCCCACTGGCCCTATCACGAGGCCAGCCAGCGCGAGATGGCCCGCGCCGGTGCTGAGCCCACGGCGCTGAACAACAACTGCTCGGGCAAGCATGCCGGCTTCGTGTGCGTGGGCTGTGCCATGAGCGGGCTGACGGGCCGACCCCTGCTGGAGTTCATGCGGGGCTATGTGGAACCCGAACACCCGGTGATGCGTGAAGTCACCCGAGCCCTGGCTGAGGCCACCGACCACGCAGTGGCCAGGGCGCCGCGGGGCATCGATGGCTGCTCCATTCCGACCTATGCCGTCCCGCTGCTCAACCTGGCCCTGGGATTTGCGCGCGCGGGCACAGGCCACGGCCTGCCGACCCAATGGGCACAAGCCGCCCAACGCCTGCGCACGGCCATTGCCCAAGCACCGTTCATGGTGGCAGGCACTGGGCGCTTTGACACGCAGGTGATGCAGCGCCTGGGCGCACGGGTGTGCTGCAAGGTGGGCGCAGAGGGTGTGTATTGCGCCAGCCTGCCTGAACGCGGCTGGGGCGTGGCCCTGAAGATGGACGATGGCAACACCTCGCGAGCAGCCGAGGTGGTGATGGCCACCCTGATCGAAGCCCTGCTTGCGCTTTCGGTTGACGATGCCGTCGCGCTGCGCCAGTTGAGCAGCACGGTCATGCGCAATTGGCAAGGCCGTACCGTTGGTGGCCTGCGCGCTGCGGCTGAATTTCGGTCGGCGGTCTCAGGCCTGGGGGGCTGAGGTCTCGCCGCGTTGCAGGGCCTGCAAGGTCTGCAGGGTATCGGCCTCGTGCAGTGGCTTGTCGCTGCGCCAACGCAGCATGCGGGGAAAGCGCAGCGCCAAGCCACTTTTGTGCCGCGGGCTTGGGGCGATCCCCTCAAAGCCCAGTTCGAACACCAGGCTGGGCACCACGCTGCGCACCGGACCAAATTTGTCCACCGTGTGGCTTCGGATCACCTTGTCCACTTGGGCAAACTCCTCGTCCGTCAAACCCGAGTAGGCTTTGGCAAACGGCACCAGGTGCAGGCCCTCGGGGTCGACCGGTTGGCGCTGTGCGATCGCCTGAAGCACGGCTTGAACCTCGGCTGCATCGCGCGGTGTGCGGCTCCACACCGCAAAGGTGTAGTCGGTGTACAGGCTGGCCCGGCGCCCATGGCCCGCTTGGGCATACACGAGCACGGCATCAACCGTCATGGGCTGCACCTTCCACTTCCACCACCCCAAGACGCCCGAACCCTCGACCTTGCGACGCCCCACCCCGTACGGCGCCGCACGGTGCTTGAGCATAAAACCCTCCACCCCCCTGGCGCGGCTTTGCGCCCTCAAGGCTTGCAGTTCAGCCCAGCTCGGCTCGGATGTCTCAGGCACGACCAGCGGAGCTACCGAGAAGGGGCCTTCTAGTAGCAAGGCTTGCAAGGCTTGGCGCCGAAGCGCCTGCGCTTGCGCTCGGATGTCACGCCCCTGCTGCTCCAAGAGGTCGTAGGCCATGAAGCTCACGGGTGTTTGCGCCAGCAAGGCCTTGCTCAAGGCCTTGCGGGTGATGCGGGTCTGCAGTTCGGCAAACGAGGCTGGACGTCCTTCTCGCATCACCAGCAGTTCGCCATCGAGCACCGTGCCATCGGGCAGGGCCTGTGCCGCCTGGACCACCTCGGGAAAGCGATCGGTGACCAGCTCTTCGCCGCGCGACCAGATCCACACCTGCTGGCCCCGACGCACCAGCTGTGCGCGGATGCCGTCGTACTTCCATTCCACCTGCCAGTCGCAGGCTGGGCCCATCACCTGCTCCAGCTGGTGTTCATCGGCAGGGCTGACGGCTTGGGCCAGGAAAAAGGGATAGGGCTGGCCCTGCTGCAATTGAACATCGTCCTGGGCTTGTCCGGTCAGGCGCAGCCAGTCTTGTGCGCCAGGGCGTGCCGACGCTTGGGTGTAGCCCATCATGCGTTGGGCCACCTCGCTGGCCTGCAAGCCGGCATGCTCAGCGATGGCCCGTTGCACCAAGAGCTTGCTGACACCCACCCGGAAGCCCCCGCCGACGAGTTTGGTCAAGAGAAAGCGCCCTTGAGCATCCAAGAGCCGCCACAGTCCCTGCAAGCGCTGCTTCTGCACATGGGGCTCCAGGCCTCGCAGAGGCAGCAGGCCTTCCAGCATCCATCGGGCCAAGCCGTCCTCGGCCTTTAGCGCTCCTGGCTCAGCAGCGGCCCGTACCGGCTGCGGCAGTACATGGGCCATGGTCTCGGCAAGGTCTCCCACCACTTGGTAACACTCTTCGAAGAGCCAGGGCGGGACGCCCGCGGCATCACAGGCCGCCTCGCGCAGGACAGCCGTGGGCACGGCTTGACGCGGCTTGCCACCGGCCAAGAGATAGACCGCCCAGGCGGCATCCTCGGGTGCTGCGTTGGCCAGGTGCTTGCGCAGCGCCTGCACCTTGGCCTGCGTGGAAGTGCTGGCATCGAGCTGTGCATACAGGAGCGAAAACTCATGCATCAGCCGCTCCTCCGCCCTCACCTTCAAAAGCCGTCTTGAAGGAACCGGCTTGCAGGCCTTGCTCCTGCAACCAACGAACCATCACCGCCTCATAGCCGTGCGTCACGATCACCCGCTGCGCACCGCAAGCCGCAATGGCCCTTTGCAGGCCAGGCCAATCGGCGTGGTCGCTGAGCACAAAGCCACGGTCGATGGCGCGGCGGCGGCGGGCACCGCGCAGCTGCATCCATCCGCTGGCAAAGGCGTCGCTGTAGCTGCCAAAGCGCTTGAGCCACGGTGATCCCTGCACCGACGGCGGCGCCACCACCAAGGCACCGGCGAGGTCAGCCTTGCTCAGGTCCTGTGCGCGGTGCACCGCGGGCAAAGCCACACCGGCCTGCCGATAGCCTTCATTGAGTGGCTCCACCGAACCGTGCACCACCAGGGGACCGATGCCGGCATCCACACCGGCCAGGATGCGCTGGGCCTTGCCGAAGCTGTAGGCCATCAGCAAACTGGCCCGCCCGGCGGCGCGGTTGTCGGCCCACCAGCGGTTGATGTCCTCAAAGACGAGAGCCTGTGGTTGCCAGCGGTAGATGGGCAGCCCGAAGGTGGATTCGGTGATGAAGCACTCGCAAGGCACCGGCTCGAAAGGGTCACAGGTGGGATTGCGCTCGTCGTGCTCGCTCAGGAAGTAGTCGCCCGAGACCACCCACACCCGGCCCCGGTGTTCCAGCCTCACCTGGGCTGCGCCCAAGACATGACCGGCTGGGTGCAGGCTGATGCGCACACCACGGTGTTCCACCACCTCTCCCCAGGCCAAGGTGCTGAGCTCAATATCAGCGCCCAGGCGCGCACGCAACACCCCTTGGCTGCGCGCGCTGGCCAGGTAGCGCGAGCTCCCACGACGTGCGTGGTCACCATGGGCGTGCGTGATGACGGCCCGGTCCACCGGACGCCATGGGTCAATGTAGAAGTCCCCTGGCGGGCAATACAAGCCCTGTGGCGTCTCCACCACCAGGTCCTCTTCAAGGGCCATCTGGTTCATCAGTAGTTCGATGGCACGCCGGCCAGGCGCAGGTACAGGCGTGCCAGCAGCGCCACCGCACGTCGGCGCAAGGCACCTGCCCAACCCACCGACACCGACGGTTCAAGCACCGCACGAGATTGGGCAAATGCCGCCTCCAGGGTCTGGGCCACCTCGCGCACAAACCCGCCATCCCGAATGGCCAAGTTGGCCTCGAAGTTGACCAAGAGTGACAGCGGGTCGAGGTTGGAACTGCCGACCGTGGCCCAGCGCTCGTCGACCCTCACCACCTTGGCATGCAAAGCCCCCGCCTGGTACTCGAAGATGTGCACGCCACCGCCCAGCAGCTCTCGGTACAACACCCGTGCGGCCAAAGCCGCGATCCGGTAGTCGGGCCGGCCTTGCAGCAGCAGCCGAACCCGCACGCCGCGCTGAGCCGCTTGCAAGAGGGCCCGACGCAGTACACGGCCAGGGTAGAAATAGGGGCAGGCGATGTCAATCTCATGGCGCGCTTGTCCGCAGGCCTGCAGCAAGGCGGCCTGCACGCTGTGGCGTTGGCGAAGGTTGTCGCGCAGCAGAAAAGCAGCCTCAACCGTGCCCGGGTGAGAAGGCTCGGTGGGCTGGGGCCAGGGCAAAGAAGGCGAGCCTGCAGGCCGGGGCGCCAGTCGCATGGACCGCAGGAGCTCGCGCGCCCGGGCCAAGCCCTTGGGGCCACGCACCATCTGGGCCACTTCATCACGCCAGTCGGCGCCAAAGGCCGCACGGGTCCACATGGCGCGGGCAGCCTGGGCCATTGGAGCGACCACGGGGCCGCGAACCTGGATCGCGTAGTCCAGCCTGGGGGTGCTTTGGGGACCATCGTGCAGATCGATGCAGTCATCGATGACGTTGATGCCCCCCACAAAGCCGATTTCACCGTCCACCACCGCCACCTTCTGGTGCAGCCGGCGCAGGTGCTCCGACTGCAACAGGGTCCACCACCGGTCCAGGGGCCGGTACACCACCAGGGACACGGGAGACTGCGCCCACCATTGGCGCAAGGTCGCCACCGACTGAATGGAGCCGAAGCCATCGACGACCACCCGCACCCGCACGCCGCGTTGTGCCGCGTTCAACAAGGCCTGGGCCACCGCTCGAGCCGATTCATCGTGGTGAAAGATGTACGTCGTCAGCAAGACCTCATAGCGTGCCTTGTTGATCACCGCCACCAGCGCTGCGAACAGCTCTTGCCCACCCTTGAGCAGCCGGACTTCGTTACCCGGCAGATAGTGGGCGCGGCGTCGCAGGTACCAAGCGGGCAGCGGTTCCATGGCGTCTGCCCTCAGGGGCTTTCAAACTCAGCCACCAGGGGCAGGTGGTCGGACAGTCGCGCCCAGCTCAGGCCACGGGGCACCTGTGCGCCCACGCAGCGCAGACCCCGTGTGTAGAAGCGATCCAAGGCAAAGACCGGCACACGGGACGGAAAGGTCGACAGGGGCTTGCCGAAAGCCTGCGCCGGGGCCTCGCCACCGGTGCCACGCGCCGGCACGTGGGCCCGAATGAGGCCTTGCTGCCCAAACACCGGGTCGAGCTTTTCGCCCCAATCGTTGAAGTCACCCCCGACGATCACCGGCTCTCCAGTCGGCACTTCACGCTCAATCAGATCCAGCACACTCTGGGCTTGCCGCACGCGGCTGGTGTGCATCAGGCCAAAGTGCGCCACCACGGCGTGCAAGGTGGTGCCAGCCCAGTTGAAGGTCACATGGAGCAGACCCCGCTGCTCAAATCGGTGATCGCTCACGTCATGGTGCCCCACCGCTCCGACGGGCCATCGGCACAAGAGGGCATTGCCATGCTCTCCATGCCGTGTGACGGCATTGGTGCGGTACACGCTGTGAAATCCGTCGGGGGCCAAGAATTCGGCCTGGCCCTGCGACGGCCAAGATTCGGGGCCGTGGGCAAAGCGGCGGGCTTCGCGGTGGTGGAACAAGCGCACCTCCTGCAGCATCACCACATCCGCCCCCAAGGAGGCAACCCCGCGCTCAAGGTTGTGGATTTCCAAGCGCTTGCGAGGCCCAATCCCACGCACACCCTTGTGGATGTTGTAGGTGGCCACGCGCAGCGTGCTGGCCAAGGGCTTCATGACAAGGCGCAGCTCCCTTTAGGTCCTCAAGTCGGCAAAACGGGGCAGCATCAGAATGGCCTCGGCGTTGCTGGGCGAAAAACAGCGATCAGCCGCTTCACGCCAAGGCCACCACTGGTGCTGCAGATGTTCACGTGGCGACAACACCACCGGCACATCGCGGGGCACCAAGAGCCCGAACACATGTTCGGTGTTGTGCGTGACCCCCGGCGCGTAGCGATGCCGCCAAACCGGATAAATCTCATAGAGGTTGGAGATGGACCAGTCTCGCAGATGGGATTCGGGTACTTCAGGCGAGCCTACGACAATGCCCGTCTCTTCCTGCACCTCTCGGATACAGGTCTGGCGCGTGGGCTCGTCCACCGCATCTTTTGAGCCGGTCACGCTTTGCCAAAAGCCTGGTTTGTCGGCCCGCTCGATCAACAGCACCTGGCCGTCAGCCGTGTGGATCACCACCAGCACGCTGATGGGGATCTTGGGCGGCCGGCCGGGCTCAGGTGCTGTGGTGCTCATGCCCCCATGATGCCGGCAAAAGCCACATCAGGCCGCCGCCTGGGCATTGCGCAAGCGGATGTGCAACTCGCGCAGTTGCTTTTCGTCGACCTGGCTCGGCGCTCCGGTCAAGAGGCACTGCGCACGTTGGGTCTTGGGGAAGGCAATCACATCGCGGATGCTCTCGGCGCCCGTCATCAGGGTCACCAAACGGTCCAGGCCAAAGGCCAGGCCACCGTGGGGCGGCGCGCCGTACTGCAAGGCGTCCAGCAGGAAGCCGAACTTCACGCGTGCATCTTCGGTGGAAATGTTCAGGGCCTTGAACACCTTGCTCTGCACTTCGGCGCGGTGTATCCGCACCGAGCCGCCGCCGAGTTCCCAACCGTTGAGCACCATGTCATAGGCCTTGGCCACGCAGCGGCCGGGGTCGGTGTCCATGTAGTCTTCATGGCCGTCCTTGGGCGCGGTGAAGGGGTGGTGCACTGCGTTCCAGCGGTTTTCCTCTTCGTCGTGCTCAAACATGGGGAAGTCCACCACCCACAGCGGAGCCCAACGGTCCTCGAACAGCCCGTTCTCGCGGCCAAAGTCGCTCAAGCCGATCTTCAGACGCAGCGCGCCAATGGCATCGTTGACCACCTTGGCCTTGTCCGCGCCGAAGTACAACAGGTCGCCGTTCTGGGCGCCCGTGCGCTCCAAGATGGCCTTGAGCGCGCCATCGTGGATGTTCTTGACGATGGGCGACTGCAAGCCTGCGCGCAGATCAGCGCCGGCTTGACCGGTGCTGAGGTCGTTGACCTTGATCCAGGCCAAGCCCTTGGCGCCATAGATCTTGACGAATTCGGTGTGGCCGTCGATGTCCCCGCGAGACATCGCAGCACCACCGGGCACGCGCAAGGCCACCACGCGGCCACCCACCGCGTTGGCTGGACCACTGAAGACCTTGAAGTCCACATCTTTCATCACATCGGTGATTTCGGTGAACTCAAGCTTCACCCGCAGGTCGGGCTTGTCTGAGCCGAAGCGGTACATCGCATCGGCATAGGTCATCACGGGGTAGTCCCCCAGCTCCACGTTCATCGCCTTGCGGAACACGTGGCGGATCATGCCCTCGAACATATCGCGTATCTCCTGCTCATTGAGGAAGGAGGTCTCGATATCGATCTGGGTGAATTCGGGCTGTCGGTCAGCCCGCAGGTCTTCATCACGGAAGCACTTGGTGATCTGGTAGTAGCGGTCGAAGCCCGAGACCATCAACAACTGCTTGAAGAGCTGCGGCGACTGCGGCAGCGCAAAGAACTGCCCATCGTGCACCCGGCTGGGCACCAGATAGTCGCGCGCGCCCTCGGGGGTGCTCTTGGTCAGCATCGGGGTTTCGATGTCAACAAAGCCGTGCTCATCCAGGTACCTGCGCACCTCCATGGCCACGCGGTAGCGCAGCATCAGGTTCTTCTGCATGGCCGGGCGGCGCAGGTCCAGCACCCGGTGCGTCAGGCGCACGGTCTCGCTGAGGTTCTCGTCATCAAGCTGGAAGGGGGGCGTGACACTGGGGTTGAGCACCTCCAAGGTGTGGCACAGCACTTCGATGCGACCGCTGACCAGGTTGGCGTTCTCGGTTCCTGCCGGGCGGGCGCGCACCTTGCCCACCACCTTCAGGCAAAACTCGTTGCGCACGCCTTCGGCGGTTTTGAACATATCGGCCCGGTCCGGGTCGCAAACGATCTGCACCAGGCCTTCGCGGTCGCGCAAATCGATGAAGATGACACCACCATGGTCGCGCCGGCGGTGGGCCCAGCCCATGAGGGTGACGGTTTGGTCCATCAGCTGCTCGCTGACAAGACCGCAATAAGTGGTACGCATGTGAGGCTCCGTGGTCGCTGTTAGGGCGCAGGCGGTTCGTGTGGCCGGTTCACGCCGGACCCATCGGGCCCGCCTGGGCGCCAATCAAATTGAACTGAAGAATGGGTAAGAAGCACAGGCGGCGCCGAGCACCGCCGCTGGTGGCCGTGGGGCTGCACCCCTGAGGGCTGACTGTCTGCCTTGACGGTCAGCCCTTCGGATTGGGGTCGGCCTCCCCCGGCACCTTGGCGGCCGGCGGGGGTGACACCACACCCATGGAGATGATGTACTTGAGGGCTTCGTCCACGCTCATGTTCAGCGGACGCAGGTCTGCCGTGGGCACCATCAGGAAAAAGCCCGACGTTGGGTTCGGGGTGGTGGGCACGTAAACGCTGGTGTGCTCGGCCTGCAGGTGCTGCGCGACTTCACCGCCGGGTTTACCGGTCACAAAAGCAATGGTCCACGACCCGGCCCGCGGGTACTGCACCAAGACCGCTTCGCGAAAGGCGTTGCCGCTGCTGGAAAACAAGGTGTCCGACACCTGCTTGACCGAGCTGTAGATGCTCTTGACGATGGGAATGCGCTGAACGATGCGTCCGCCCTGGCGCAGCGCCCACTGTCCGAAGTAGTTGGCGGCGAACACACCGGTGAGCAGCAGCGCCAAGAACACGGCCACCACACTCATGCCCGGGATGTGGCGCAGCGATTCGAGGGCAGCGTGGCTTTCGGAGGGCATCACCGCCTGCGTAGCTGAGATCACCCACAGGAAAAGACCCTCGAGCGCGCCCCACACGGCATGCAGCACCCACACGGTCACCACCAAGGGCAACCACACCAGCAGGCCAGCAATGAGGTAACGCTTGAGCATGGGCGCGGCTTCTGTGTCGCTTAGTGGCAAGCGCAGGAGGCGCTGCAGGCGGCTGCCGCCGATGAACCGCTCGAGCCGGCGTCTCCCGAGCCGCCGCCAGAACCGGAGGAGCCTGAAGACCCTGCTCCACCCGAGGAACCCGATGAACCCGATCCCTCGGAACCCCCGCCCGAGCCCGACTCAGGCGTGCTGCTGGCGCCAGCCGAGGGCCCTGTGCTGCCCGCACCGCCATCGGCTGGCTTGCTTGCACCGGAGCCGCGGAAGTCGGTGACGTACCAACCCGATCCCTTGAGCTGAAAACCCGCTGCGGTGACCTGCTTGGTGTAGGCCTCGGCCTGGCAAGAGGGGCAGGTGGTGAGCACCGGGTCGGAAATTTTTTGCAGCACATCCTTTGCGTGGCCGCAGGCGCTGCAACGGTAAGCGTAGATGGGCATGGTGAAGGCTGGTAAACGTGGTAACCCACCATTATAAGTTGGGGGGCGCTGGGCCCGCATGGCTGCGGGCTTGCAGCCAGCAGGCCCGCCCTGGCGAGCCCGCCAAACGCTGCACTCAGCTGTTCAGGCCGCGCACCTTGTGGTCCGGCTCATGCCGGTTGCGCAGCCATTGCGGCAGCAGAGATCCGGCCACCATGCCCAGCAGTGCCGCGATCAACCCCGCCAGCTGGGGCGGGAACAGCTCGCCCAAACCACTGACCTGCTCGAAGAAGAAGACCCAGGTTCCGATGCCCGCGGCCACGGAAAAAATGGCGCCTTGGGTGGTGGCCCGAGACCAGTACAGGCCAAAGACCAGGGGCACAAAAGCGCCCACCAAAGTGACCTGATAGGCCGAGGACACCAGCTCGTAGATGGGCGTGCCGTGCATCGCGATCGCATAGGCCAGCACCAGCGCGGCAAAGATGACGATGGTGACGCGCATGGCCAGCAGTTGCTGGCGGTCGCCCATATGGGGCCGCAGGTTTTTCAGGATGTTTTCCACAAAACTGGTGGACGGCGCCAGCAAGGTGGCAGACGAGGTGCTCTTGATGGCCGACACCAGCGCGCCAAAGAACAGGATCTGCATGATCAGGGGCATCTGGCCCATGATGAACGTGGGCAACAGACGCTGGTAGTCGTCACGCGCCATCTCCAGGGCCTGGTCGCCCATGACCACCACGGCACTGGCCACGATGAACATCGGCACGAAGGCGAACAGGATGTAGCTGGCCCCTCCGATGATGGCCCCGCGCTGGGCGGTCTTCTCATCTTGGGCCGACATCACGCGCTGGTACACGTCCTGCTGCGGAATGCTGCCCAGCATCATGGTCAGCGCAGCCCCCACGAACATGGCCACATCGGTGAGGGTAGGTTCGGGCCAAAAGGTCCAGAGGTCACGCGTGGCCACCTGGTCCAGCACCACCTGGGTGCCACCGGCCAGGTCAGCAGCAAACCAGGCGATCACCGACAGGCCCACCACCAGCACGATCATCTGCACAAAGTCGGTGATGGCCACCGCCAAGAAGCCGCCCACCACCACATAGATGAGCACCGCCAAGGTACCGATGATCATGCCCGTGGTTTCGCTCATGGCTCCGTTGGTGAGCACCGAAAACACCAGGCCCAAGGCCGTGATTTGTGCCGCCACCCAGCCCAAGTAGCTCAGGATGATGGCTGAGGAGCAGAACACCTCCAGACCCTTGCCGTAGCGCTGGCGGTAGAAGTCGCCGATGGTCAAGAGGTTCAACCGGTAGAGCTTGGCCGCGAAGAACACCCCGACCAGCACCAAACACATGCCCGCACCAAAGGGGTCTTCCACCACCGCACCCAAGCCGCCCTGAATGAATTTGGCCGGAATGCCCATCACCGTCTCGGCCCCAAACCAGGTGGCGAAGGTGGTGGTGATCACCATGATCAAGGGCAGGCTGCGCCCGGCCACTGCGAAATCGGCGGTGTTCTTGATGCGTGAACCGGCCCAAACGCCCAAGGCCAGAGTGCCCAGGAGGTAGACCGCGACAAAGGCAATCAGTGTGGTGTTCATGGCTGCAGGATCAGAGCTCGGGTGATCGAGGAGGATGAAGGGCGGGGCCGATGCGGGACCGGCCGCCGCCAACACGGACGGCCAGAGTGTCCGTGATCAGCGCCTGGGATTCAGCCCGGGCCGCCAAAACCCTGCTCGTGCAGGGCCATGAACCACTGCGCCGCCAACAGCCCCAGGAAGAAGCCGCCGGCCACCCACATGGCCGCACGCAGCATGCGGTTGGTGCGTTTTTGCTCGGCCAGCATCTCCAAGAGTATGGCCTCGCGCGGTGCCCCACCCCCTCGGCTCAGGCTCTGGTGCACCAGACGAGGCAGCTCGGGCAGCATATGGGCGTAGCGCGGCGCTTCAGCCTTCAAGGCGGCCAGGAAGCCCCTCCACCCAATCTGCTCGTTCATCCAGCGCTCCAGGAAGGGCTTGGCCGTGCTCCAGAGGTCCAGGTCGGGGTCCAGCTCGCGGCCCAGGCCCTCAATGTTGAGCAGGGTCTTTTGCAAGAGCACGAGCTGCGGCTGGATCTCCACGTTGAAGCGACGGGAGGTTTGAAACAGCCGCATCAAGACCTGGCCCAGTGAAATGTCCTTCAAGGGCCGGTCGAAATGGGGCTCGCAGACGGCCCGAATCGCCCCTTCCAGCTCGTTGACCTTGGTGTCGGCAGGCACCCAACCGCTTTCGATATGCAGTTCGGCCACGCGCTTGTAGTCGCGCCGAAAGAAGGCAATGAAATTCTGCGCCAGGTAGTCTTTGTCGACCTCGGTGAGGGTGCCGATGATGCCGAAGTCCAAGGCGATGTAGCGGCCCAACGTTGCCGGCTCCACGCTGACCATGATGTTGCCGGGGTGCATGTCGGCATGGAAGAAGCCATCACGAAACACCTGGGTGAAGAAGATGGTGACCCCGTCACGGGCCAGCTTCTTGATGTCCACGCCGGCCTCGCGCAGCCTGTCCATCTGGCTGATGGGCACGCCCTTCATGCGCTCCATCACGATGACGTTGTCGCGACAGTAGTCCCACATCATCTCGGGGATCAGGATGATGTCCAAGCCCTGCATATTGCGCCGCAGCTGCGCGGCATTGGCCGCTTCGCGCACCAGGTCCAGCTCATCGTGCAGATAGGTGTCGAATTCGGCCACCACCTCGCGAGGCTTGAGCCGCTTGCCATCGCTGCTTACCCGTTCCACCCACACCGCCAACCTGTGCAGCAGGGCCATGTCGTCTTCGATGGCGCGCAGCATGCCCGGCCGCAAGACCTTGACGGCAACTTCTCGACCATCCTTGAGGGTGGCGAAGTGAACCTGCGCAATGGACGCGCTGGCCACGGGATTGGGGTCGAAGGTGTCGAAGAGTTCGGCCACCGGGCGGCCCAGGGCCTTTTCGATCAGGGCCACACTTTGCGCACTGGGAAAGGGGGGCACGCGGTCCTGCAGCTTGGACAACTCATCGGCGATGTCCGTGGGCACCAGGTCGCGCCTGGTGGACAAGACCTGGCCGAACTTCACGAAGATCGGCCCCAGGCGCTCCAGCGCCATGCGCAAGCGCTCTCCCCTTGTGCCGTCGAAGCGTCGGCCCAGGGTCACCAGGCGCGCCAGCAGGCGCACCCAGGGCTGGCGAAAGCCCGACAAGGCGATGTCGTCCACGCCGAAGCGCAAGAGGGTCAGTGCGATGCGCACCAGACGCAGGAACTGGCGGACCGATGAGCCCCCCATCAGCCGAGCCCTCGGTCGCGGCCCAGCCGTTGCACCGCCTCACGCAGGGCGCGCGCAAAGGCTTGCCCCCAGGTGCGCAGCCGCTCGGCTGAAAGGGGTCCCCACAGGCGCTCCAAATCAGCTGTGAGGTCCCAGCGCAGGTTCTCGGCCAGCCAGTTCACATCGGCTGCAAACTGGGCATCGCCGGACAGCTGCAGCTGGGGCGTTCCGCCCGACAGCACCTGCGACACCAGGCTCATGGGATCGTGGGTGTCCAGCACCACCTCCAAATCCGGCGCTGCCGTGGCCTCCAAGCCCTCCAAGGCTGGTCGCAATTCCAAGAGTCCAGCGGGGGTGACCACCACCTCCAGTGGTGCCGGAGGCGGCAGCAGCATGGACAGCAGCCGAGGCCAACCCTGGGCCACCACCCGCAAGCAGCGGCCCGCGTGTGGCTGCAAACGCAAGATCGCCACCGGCTCAGCGGCCAACACATGGTTGAGCAGCAGGATCAGGCGCTCACGGCCCTCCTGCTCCAGAAGTTGGCGCAGGCCCGATGGCCCACCGGCGCTCGAATTCGAAGACATCGCCGGATTCTGACACCACGGCTGGAGCAGCGGCTGACACAGCGGCTGACACAGCAGCTGAGGCCCGCCTGCCCCCGGCCACACCCCGCGCCAGCGATACCATTCAACCCTGGAGGCCACATGAACCCACCCCATCCGTCCTTGCTCGTCACGCCTGTGGTCATGGCCGGAGGCTCCGGCACACGCCTGTGGCCACTGTCGCGCGCGGCCTATCCCAAACAGTTCTTGGTCTTGGGCCAAGACCCCCAAGACCGCAGCAGCCTGTTTCAGCAGGCGGTGCGCCGCTTGAGTGGCCTGGGCGCGGACGGCGCGGCCATGGGGCAGGTTCTGGTGGTGGGCAACGAGGACCATCGCTTCCTGGTGCTCGACCAGTTGCGTGAGATGGGGGTGTCGCCCCAAGCGGTGTTGCTGGAGCCTGCCGGCCGCAACACGGCACCGGCCCTGACCATGGCTGCGCTGCAGGCCACGGCCGCCGGTCAAGACCCCATCCTCGTGATGACGCCGGCCGACCAAACCGTCACCGACGGGGCCGCGTTTGAAGCGGCGCTGCGCCGCGCCATCGCAGCGGCAGCCGATGGCACCATCGTGATCTTGGGCATCAAGCCCGACCGGGCCGAGACCGGCTACGGGTACATCCGCAGCGCTGCTGATCCTCAGGCCCCTGCCGAGCGCACCGTGCAGCAGTTCGTGGAAAAGCCCGACGCCGCGACCGCCGCGCGCTACTTGGCCGAAGGCACATACGCCTGGAACAGCGGCATGTTCGTGCTGAGGGCGTCGAGCTGGTTGCAGGCGCTGCGGCACTTCCGGCCCGACATCGCGCAGGCCAC
>RGEP01000151.1 GCA_009918225.1 Betaproteobacteria bacterium
CCTTGCAGCCCGGCGACCTCATCCTGTGCGGCACCTCACTGGGTGTGTTGCCGATGAAGCCCGGTACCGAGGTGGAGGTGGAGATTGATGGCATCGGCGTGCTGCAGCACCGGTATGGCTAGGGCACCGTCCTAGGGGCCAGCCCTGTGCCTTCGTCGATGCGCCAGGCCAGGCCCTGGCCACGCAAGAAGGTCAACCGAGAAGGCACACAGGTTCAGTGCGCCAAGGCCGGTGCGTCCAACAGCGCCTGCACGTCGGCCGCTGCTGTGTACCCCTGTACCGAGATGCGCAACAAGCGCCGACCTTCGTGCTGGGTGACGGGGATCTCAATCCGGCTGTCTTCAAACAAGCGCTGCTGCAGGTCTGGGGCCAGGTGAGGCGGCAGCGGTACAGCCACCATCTGCGCGAAGTCTTGGTCTCGAGCGATGGGCGCAAGGCCCCAGCGCCGGCACAGCGTGTGCATCGCGCGCACAGCGGCTTCATGACAACGCGCCTGCACAGCAGGCCAGTCGTGTGCCTCCTGAAACGCGATGGCCTTTGGCAGCGCCAGCCAAGCTGAAACGTCGCGGGTGCCCAGCCATTGCAGCCGGCGCTGCAGGGTGTCGGCTCCGGTATACCGGTTCAGTGCAGCCACTGCTGCATGGCTGGGGTCACCATGGGCTTGCAGGCCTTCGGCCACATGGCCCCAACTGACCACGGGGGCCTGCACGTGGGCATGGTGCTCAGGCCGCACATGCAAAAAGGCACTGCCCTTGGGGCCACACATCCACTTGTGCCCGTTGCCGGTGTAGAAGTCCGCGCCCATCTCTTGGAGGTTCAGCGGTACGTGGCCCGGTGCGTGTGCGCCATCGATCAGGGTGAGCACCCCGCGTGCGCGCGCTGCGGCACACAGGTCACTGACCGGAAAGATCAGGGCCGTGGCCGAGGTGATGTGGCTGAGGAAGATCAGGCGGGTGCGTGGCGTCACCTTGGCCATCAGGCGGTCCACAAAGCTGGCCGCTTCAAAGGGCTGGGGAATGTCGACCTTCCGGTAGGCGGCGCCGCGTCGCTCACAAACCCACTGGAAGGTGGCGTCGCAGGCCCCGTACTCGTGGTTGGTGCCGAGCACCTCATCCCCGGGCTGCAAAGCCAGGGACTGCGCCACGATGTTGACACCCGTGGTGGCATTGGGCACAAAGGCCAAGTGTTCGGCTTGTGCACCGAGGTAGCGGGCCAGCGCCTGGCGTGCGTGGCCCAGTAACTGCCCAGACCGGCGGCTGAGGAAGTCCACCGGGTTGGCTTCCAGTTCATCCTGCCAGCGCCGCTGAGCCTCGACCACCGCGCGTGGACAGGCGCCGAAGGAGCCGTGGTTGAGGAACACAAGGCCGGGGTCGAGCAGGAAGTGTTCGCGCATCGCAGCCCCGGGATCCATCCTCACTTGCCTCGTGTGTCCTTCAGGCCCGTGACGCGGTTGAACACAGCCCGACCCGGCGCATGGTCGATGCGGTCGGTGACAAAGTAGCCATGCCGCTCGAACTGAAAGCGCTGGTCGGGCGCAGCACCGGCCAAAGACGGTTCCACATAGCCCTGAACGACTCGACGGCTGTGGGGGTTCAAGACCGCTTTGGGGTCCCGCCCACCGGCGTCGGGCTGCTCCTCGGTGAACAGGCGGTCGAACAGGCGCAGCTGCGCGGGCACTGCCTCGTCGCAGGCCACCCAGGTCACCACGCCCTTGACCTTGACGCTGTCGGCTCCTGGCGTGCCGCTCTTGGTGTTGGGAATCAGCTGCGCCATCACCTGCACCACCTGCCCGGCCTCGTTGGTCTCGAAGCCGGTGCACTCCACCACATAGCCGTACTTCAGCCGAACGCGATTGCCCGGCGTGGTGCCCCCGGCCCCATCGGCGCGCGGCGGGTAGAGGCGAAAGTAACCCTTGGGAGGCTCAAGCTCGAAGTCTTCCCGCTCGATCCAGACCTCGGGGCCCAGGCGCATGGCGCGCTGACCCAGCTCGGGCCGCTGGGGGTGGGCGGGCGCCTCGCACGCTTCTCGGTGCTCGGCTTGCCCAAACACCTCGGACCAGTTGGTGATGACCAGCTTGAGCGGCTCCAGTACCGCCATGGCGCGTGCGGCCTGGCCTTCGAGGTCGTCGCGCAGGGCGATGTCCAGCACCTCGTAATCCAGCCAAGCACTGGTCTTGCTGGCGCCGCTGTCGTCGGCCATCTTGCGGATGGATGCGGGCGTGTAGCCGCGCCGGCGCAGGCCAGCCAAGGTGGGCATGCGCGGGTCGTCCCAACCGTCCACGATGGCTTCATCCACCAGTTGCTTGAGCTTGCGCTTGCTGGTGACCACATAGCTCAGGTTCAAACGGCCGAACTCATGCTGGTGGGGCAACTTGAAGACATTGGCTTCGTAGGCGTCCAAGGCATGGGCCAGCAGCGGGGTGAACTGTTCCACCTGCTCGGTCAACAGCTTGAAGAAGCCCTCCAGGTCTTGCGACACAGCCCCCGGCTCTCGCTGCCAGCGCTGGAACAGGGCCCGCATCTGCGCCTCGGGCTCGCTGGCGAACAGCTTGTCGCTGCGGCGCAGGCAGGCCTGGGCGAAGGCCTCCCGCGCTTCAAGTCCTTGCGTGCGAATCTGCTGCACCAGGGCCTTGGCGCGCTCGAACTGCGGCGCCCGCAGCACAGGCACGATGCGCTCCAGGGTCCAGTCGTAAAAGGGCCGCTGGTCTTCGAACTCCAGCGTGCAGATGGAGTGGGTGATGTTCTCCAGCGCATCCTCGATGGGGTGCGCGAAGGTGTACATCGGGTAGATGCACCAGCGGTCGCCGGTGTGGTGATGGGTGGCGTGCTTGATGCGGTACAGGGCCGGGTCGCGCAAGTTGATGTTGGGCGAGGCCATGTCGATCTTGGCCCGCAAGACCATGGTGCCGTCGGCGTGCCGGCCGTCGCGCATTTCCCGCAAACGGCTCAGGTGGTGCTCGGGCGGCAGGTCACGATAGGGGCTGTTGACGCCCGGCGTGTTGAAGTCGCCCCGGTTGGCCTTCATTTGCTCGGGCGTCTGCTCGTCCACATAGGCGTGCCCCTGGGTGATCAGGTACTCCGCCGCCCGGTACATGAAGTCGAAGTAGGAGCTGGCGTAGTACAGATGGGTGGTCTTGGCGCCGTTGAGCTCAGACTCCCAAGACCAGCCCAGCCACTGCACCATCTCGACGATGGCGTCCACATACTCCTGCTCTTCTTTCTCCGGGTTGGTGTCGTCAAAGCGCAGGTGACAGGCGCCACCGTAGTCACGGGCCAGGCCGAAGTTCAGGCAGATGCTTTTGGCGTGTCCGATGTGCAGGTAGCCGTTGGGCTCGGGGGGGAAGCGGGTGCGGATGCGGGCGGCGTCCAGCGGACCCGCGGCGTGATGGGTGCCATCGCCCGGCGTGCCGGCGAAGTGTTGGCCTGCGTACGTGCCCTGTTGAAGGTCGCGCTCAATGATGGCGCGCAGGAAGTTCGAGGGCTTGGACGGTTCGGGCTTGGGCGGGGCAGACATCCCCCAATTCTATCGAGGGGGGTGGGCCCAAACGCCCCTGGGCGTGGCCTCTCTCGGCCGCGGTCAGCGCCGGCGGCCCGATCCCAGGATGGAGCCCAAGACCCCACGCACGATTTCCCGGCCCACCGCCGAGCCCACGCTGCGCATGGCGCTGCGTGCGGCGGTTTGCGCCAGGCCTTCGCGCTTGCCCCCTCGCGGGCCTGAGCTGCCAAACAGAAGATCCGACAGCCCGCCCAAAACGCCGCCAGTGGCGTCTGAGCCGCTGGCGCCGGCGTCACCGGCGGAGGGTTCTGCGCCCGAGGGCAGGCGTGCATCGTTGGCCCCCGATCCGCGGCGCAGCGCTTTGGCGGCCTGCGCACCATCTGCCGCCCGTCCGCGCAGCTTTTCATAAGCCGACTCTCGGTCCACGGCCTTTTCGTACACCCCCGCCACCAAGGATTCGGCGAGCAGTGCCCGGCGTTGCTCAGCGCTTATGGGCCCGATCTGTCCGGCCGGGGGCAGCACGTACACACGCTGTGTGATGCTGGGCCGGGCTTTTTCGTCGAGCAAGCTGACCAGGGCCTCGCCCACACCCAGCTCGGTGATGGCTGCTTCGAGGTCTAGGGTGGGATTGGGCCGCATGGTGGTGGCCGCTGACTTCACGGCCTTCTGGTCGCGGGGGCTGAAGGCGCGCAGGGCGTGTTGCACCCGGTTGCCCAGTTGGCCCAACACCGTTTCAGGTATGTCCAAGGGGTTTTGGGTCACGAAGTACACGCCCACGCCCTTGGAGCGCACCAAGCGAACCACCAACTCAATGCGCTCGATCAGAGCACCCGGCGCGTCCTTGAAGAGGAGGTGGGCTTCGTCGAAGAAGAACACGAGTTTGGGTTTTTCGAGGTCACCGACCTCGGGCAGGGTCTCGAACAGCTCGGAGAGCATCCACAGGAGAAAGGTGCCATACAGACGCGGGGCAGCCATCAGTTTTTCGGCAGCCAGGATGTTGACCACACCCAGGCCTGAGACGGTCTGCATCAGGTCGTGGATGTCCAGCATGGGTTCGCCAAAAAAGCGGTCCCCGCCTTGCTGCTCCACCACCAACAGGCCGCGCTGGATGGCCCCAATGCTGGCCGCGCTCACATTGCCGTACTCGGTGGTGTACTCGCGGGCATGTTCACCCACATGGGCCAACATGGCGCGCAGGTCTTTGAGGTCCAGCAAGGCCAGGCCTTCATCGTCTGCGATCTTGAACACCAGGTTCAACACGCCGGCTTGGGTGTCGTTGAGCTCGAGCATGCGGCTGAGCAGCAGAGGGCCCATGTCGGAGACTGTGGCCCGCACCGGGTGGCCCTGTTCACCGAACACATCCCACAGCGCCGTGGGGCAGGCCGTCGGCGCAGGGGCCGACAGCCCGCGTTCGGACAGGATGGACAACAACTTGGCCGAGGGCTGGCCCGGCTGGCTGATGCCCGT
>RGEP01000152.1 GCA_009918225.1 Betaproteobacteria bacterium
CGAACTCGGCATTGACCGCATCGAAGAAGGCCTGACCTTCGGCTTTGACCAGGATCTTGATGCGGGCCTTGTAGGCGTTGTCGCGTCGGCCAAATCGGTTGTACACACGCACCACGGCCTCGAGGTACACAAGGATCTGCTGCCAGGGCACGAAGGCGTTGATTTCGCTGGCGATGATGGGCGTGCGGCCCATGCCGCCGCCCACCAAGACCCGAAAGCCCACCTCGCCCTGTTCATTGCGGCGCAGTTCCAAGCCGATGTCATGCCAGGCCAGGGCAGCGCGGTCTTCGCGTGCACCGCTGACGGCGATCTTGAATTTGCGGGGCAGAAACGCGAACTCGGGGTGCAGGGTGCTCCACTGGCGCAGGATTTCACAGTAGGGGCGGGGGTCGACCACTTCATCATGGGCCACGCCGGCACGTGCATCGCTGGTGATGTTGCGGATGCAATTGCCGCTGGTTTGAATGCCGTGCAGGTCCACGGCAGCCAGCAGGTCCATCACATCGGCTGCGCGCGCCAGAGGGATCCAGTTGAACTGGAGGTTTTGCCGGGTCGTGAAGTGGCCAAAGCCGCGGTCAAACTGCTCAGCGATCAGCGCCAACTGTCGAAGCTGCGCGCTGCTGATGGCGCCATAGGGCACGGCCACCCGCAGCATGGGCGCATGGCGCTGGACATACCAGCCGTTTTGCAGCCGCAAGGGACGAAACTCGTCCTCGCCCAAGGTGCCGGCCAGGTGTCGCTCGAGCTGGTTGCGAAACTGCGCAGCCCGGGCCTGGATGAAGCGGCGGTCAAAGTCGGTGTATCGGTACATGGCGGTGGCTGGAGCCAGGCCTGCGGCTTGGCGGGATGAGGTGTTGGGGCGGTGGATGAAGGCTCCCCGCTTGGGCGCGTATGCTAAGAAGCACGCTTATGTTTTAAAAGCACATTTTTATTAGTTGTTAACTTCCTTTGGTTATATGAAGTGGCTTTCCATCACCTTGCCCTGCGTCTTGGTCCTGGCCGGCTGCGCCTCGACCGCACCTCCTAAGCCGGAGGTTCCCGTGATGGCCTCGCCCGAGGCGCGCAGTGGGGCGCCGGCTCCGGCAGCGGTCGGGCTGCCGCCTGTGGCCGACTCCGGTGTGGTGCCTGAGCCCAGTGCAGCGCCCGTTCCAAGGCGCCCGCCACGCTTGTGCCTGGCCCTGGGAGGAGGGGCGGCCCGCGGGTTCGCACACATCGGCGTCATCCAGGTGCTTGAGGAGGCGGGCATCAAACCGCACTGTGTGGCCGGTACGTCGGCCGGCAGCTTGGTGGCTGCTCTGTATGCCTCGGGCTTGAATGGAACGGAATTGGCGCGCTTGGCCTTGCGCATGGAAGAGTCGGCCATCACCGACTGGTCATTTCCTGGCCGGGGCGTGATCCGGGGGGAGGCCTTGGCCCGTTACGTGCGCCTGCACACGCAAGGCCGGTTGATTGAACAGCTGCCCATGCCCCTGGGCATCGTCGCCACCGACCTGGATTCAGGCCAAGGCGTGTTGTTTCGAAGGGGCGACCTGGGCCAGGCGGTTCGGGCCTCCAGTGCGGTGCCCGCGGTGTTTCAGCCGGTGCGGGTGGGCAGCCGCGAATATGTGGACGGCGGCCTTGTGTCGCCCGTGCCGGTGCGCTATGCGAGGGAGATGGGGGCTGAGTTGGTCGTGGCGGTGGACATCTCCACCCCGCCCGAGGGGCAGCCCACCAGTGACCCCTTCAGCCTGCTGCTGCAGACCTTTTCCATCATGGGCAAGAGCATCAACCAGTTTGAACTGCGCGAGGCCGACGTGGTGGTGCGGCCGGCTCTGGCGGGCGTGGGCAGCGCGGATTTCAGCGCCCGCCAAAAGGCCATCCAGGCTGGGCGCCAAGCGGCATTGGGGCAGCTGGGCGCCCTGCGCGAGCGCATGAAGGCGCTGGCCCCGCCGCCCTAGTGTTTTAGGGGGAGAGCCGCAAGCACCGCAGCGGTGCCGCAGCTGTTCCTCAGGCGCCTCGCCGAGAACCCTTGGATCGGGTGGCGGTCTTGCTGGCCTTGGCAGCCGAGTGGGTGGCCGCTTTGCCCGCGGCCGCCGCTCGGCCGGCCATGGCCTGGAGGTTCGCGTCGGCTATGTCGGCGGCTTGACGGGCCGCCTTGTGCACCTGCTCGAAGGCCTGGTTGGCCGCCGTCACCGCAGACTTCACCAGGGCCACCGCGTCTTCAGAGCCAGCCGGAGCACTCTGGGCGGCCGTGTCAATCAAGGCATGCAGGTTTTGCTGCGCGGCCGACATTTGGGCTTCGGCTGCCTTGACCCACTCGGCTTGTGCCGCTTGGGCCAGGTCGTACAGGCTGCGGTTGTAGGCCACAGCCTTCTCGGCCGCGGGCTGAAGCCACTCGGCCTGCAGGGCCAAGAGCGCTTGGGCATCTTGCACCGACAGGGCCGCCTTGGCGGTATCGGCCGAGTCGCTGAGCGCCGCGCGGGCCAGCTGCATGTTCAGCTCGACCAGCTTTTCCACGCCTTCAAACGCCTTGTGGGTCAGGCCCAACAAGGTTTCCATATTGGCCTTCTGTGCAGCCATCAGTTGTTCGGGTGTGAGCATGTTCAAAACTCCTGCGTGTCATGAATTGCTGCGGCGCAGCAAACGAAGTTTAGGACAATAGGTTTGATAGGGCAAGAGCCATGCTGCAACGCAACATCAGCCTCGATGTTGTCGCGGTTCTGTCCGTCGGAAGTCCCCAGGCACACGGCTGTGCGCCCGCCTTGGCAGACTCCCCCCGGTGAAGGCCTATTACAGCGACCACTTTGTGCTGCCCCTGCCGGC
This sequence comes from Betaproteobacteria bacterium, assembly GCA_009918225.1. Classification (GTDB taxonomy): domain Bacteria; phylum Pseudomonadota; class Gammaproteobacteria; order Burkholderiales; family Burkholderiaceae_C; genus RFTU01. The sequence continues at coordinate 2,803 of RGEP01000152.1, forward strand.
TGGGCATCGCTTTCCCATGCAGAAGTACAGCCTGTTGCGCGACCGCGTTCGTGCGCACTTGCCCGCCATCGAGCTGTGCGAAGCGCCAGCGGCCCGAGACGGCGAATTGGCCTTGGTACACGACCCCGTCTACGTGACCGCGGTCGCTGACGGCTTGTTGTCGCCAGCCCAACAACGTGAGATCGGGTTTCCTTGGAGCCCGGCCATGGCCGAGCGCGCGCGACGCTCGGTCGGGGGCACCATCGCCGCTGCACGTGCGGCGCTCGAGGAGGGCGTGAGTGCCCAGTTGGCCGGTGGCACGCACCACGCGTATGCGGGCAAGGGCAGCGGCTTTTGCGTGTTCAACGATGTGGCCGTGGCCGCTCGACTGATGCAGGCCGAGTGGCACCGCCGTCGGCCCGGGGCTTTGCTGCGGGTGTTGGTGATTGACCTCGATGTGCATCAAGGCAACGGCACGGCTTCGATCTTTGCCCACGACGACACCGTCTACACCTTGAGCCTGCATGGAGCCCGCAACTTCCCTTTTCGCAAAGAGCCCAGCGACCTGGATGTCGAACTGCCCGATGGCTGTGAAGATGAGACCTACCTGGCTGCACTGGACGGTGCTTTGGAGCAGGTGTGGGCCGCCCATGCCAAGGCCTTGCCCGGCTTGGCCTTCTTCGTGGCGGGCGCAGACCCGCATGAGGGCGACCGTCTGGGCCGGCTGAAACTGAGCCAAGAGGGCTTGGCCGAACGAGACCGCCGGGTCTTGAAGGCCTGCGCGGATCGCGGTATCCCCGTTGCGGTCAGCATGGCCGGTGGGTACGGGCATGAGATCGAGCGCACCGTGGATGTGCACCAGCAGACCCTGTCCGAGTGCCTGCGTCAGTGGCAGGCGGGAAAGGGGCCTCGTCAACACGCCCAATGGCCCGGGACCCCACTGGTGGAACAATCCCAGCGATGAGTGCAGCCCGTCCAGCCCCACAACCCCGCAGCGCCTATGCCCACTGGTTTCGAATCAACACCCGGTGGGGTGACAACGACGTTTACGGGCACGTCAACAACGTGGTGTATTACAGCTGGTTTGACACGGCGGTGAACCGCTACTTGATCGAATCCGGTGCCCTGGATATTCACGGCGGCGGTGTGATCGGCCTGGTCGTGGAAACCCAATGCCACTACTTTGCACCCTTGGCTTTCCCGCAAGATGTGGACGCCGGCATTCGCGTGGCGCACCGCGGCCGCAGCAGCGTGCGCTATGAGGTGGGCTTGTTCGCTGCTGGCGCTGAGCTTTGCGCGGCCCATGGGCATTTCGTGCATGTCTATGTCGAGCGCAGCTCGCGCCGGCCGGTGGCTCAACTGCCGCTGGAATTGGCGGCGGCCCTCGATCCCCTTGTGTTGACCGATTGACCACGGACCCCTTGAAATGAACCTGAACTTCATCCCGGATCCCCAAAACCTGCCCGAGGTGACCGGCGCAAGCACACAGGCCGTCGAAGACGCCATCGTGTCGCGGCGCTCGGTGCGGGCCTTCCGTGACCAGCCCGTGCCGCGTGAACTGATCGAGCGCATCCTCAATCTGGCCGCCCGTGCGCCTTCGGGGACCAACACCCAGCCTTGGAAGGTGACCGTGTTGACCGGCGCGAGCAAAACGGCGCTGAGCGACAAAATCCTGGCGGCCTACCTGGACCCTGCACAGCGGGCCCAACACACCGAGGCCTATGACTACTACCCAGCTGAGTGGGTATCGCCCTACATCGACCGCCGGCGCAAGATTGGCTGGGACATGTACGGCCTCTTGGGCCTGACCAAGGACAACAAGGCCGGAATGCAGGAGCAGCACGCCCAGAACTACCGCTTCTTTGGCGCGCCTGTGGGCCTGATGTTCACCATCGACCGCGTGATGGGCAAGGGCAGTTGGGTGGACTACGGCATGTTCTTGCAGACCCTGATGCTGGCCGCGCGGGGCCACGGTTTGGACACCTGCCCGCAAGCGGCCTTCAACCAGTTTCACCGCATCATCCTGCCGCACATCGGGGCAGGGCCCGATGAGGAACTGATCTGCGGCATGGCACTGGGCTACGCCGACAACACGCCGCCCGTGGCCCAGCTCAAGACCGAGCGAGAGCCGGCAACGGGATTCACCCGATTCTTGGAGTAAGTGCGCTT
>RGEP01000153.1 GCA_009918225.1 Betaproteobacteria bacterium
CGTCGATCAGCGCGATCACTGGGTGGGGGGTTTGGGTGTCGAACTCGGTGCTGTTGGCACCGTCCAGGCCTGCCATGTGCCGCGCGTATTCGATGGTGGCCACCTGCATGCCCAGGCAAATGCCCAGGTAAGGGATGCGCCGCTCGCGCGCGAACTGCGCGGCCAGGATCTTGCCCTCCACACCGCGCTTGCCGAAGCCTCCGGGCACCAGCACCGCGTCGTAGGCCGCGAGCTGCGCCACATTGCCCGGCGTCAGGGTTTCTGAATCCACGTACTCGATGCGCACACGCGCTTGGTTGTGGATGCCGGCGTGCCGCAGGGCTTCGTTGAGCGACTTGTAGGAGTCCGACAGGTCGGTGTACTTGCCGCACATGGCGATGGTGACCTCGCGCTGCGGGTGCTCGACGGCGTGCACCAGGTCGTCCCACCGCTTGAGATCAGCCGGCTTGGTCAGCAGTTGCAGCTTCATGCAAATCAGCTCGTCCAAACCTTGCTCGTGCAGCATGCGCGGAACCTTGTAGATGGTGTCGGCGTCCCACATGCTGATCACCCCATGTGGCGGCACATTGGTGAACAGAGAAATCTTTTCGCTCTCGTCATCGGGCACCCGGCGGTCTGCACGGCACAGCAGCGCGTCAGGCTGTATGCCGATCTCGCGCAGCTTCTGCACGGTGTGTTGTGTGGGCTTGGTCTTGAGTTCACCCGCCGTGGCAATCCAAGGCAGGTAGGTCAGGTGCACGAAGGCGGCGTGATGGGGCCCAAGCTTGAGCGACAGCTGGCGCACGGCTTCCAAGAAGGGCAGGGATTCGATATCGCCCACCGTGCCCCCAATCTCAACGATGGCCACATCCACGGCCTCGGGCGTGCCATACCCTGCTCCACGCTTGACGTAGTCTTGAATCTCGTTGGTGACGTGGGGAATCACCTGCACCGTCTTGCCCAGGTAGTCGCCCCTGCGCTCCTTCTCCAGCACCGATTTGTAGATCTGTCCGGTGGTGAAGTTGTTGCTGCGCTTCATGCGCGTGGTGATGAAGCGCTCGTAATGCCCCAGGTCAAGGTCGGTTTCAGCTCCATCGTCGGTGACGAACACCTCCCCGTGTTGGAAGGGCGACATCGTGCCCGGGTCCACGTTGAGGTAGGGGTCGAGCTTGATCAGGGTGACGCGCAGGCCGCGCGATTCGAGGATGGCGGCCAAAGACGCGGAGGCGATGCCCTTGCCCAGCGAGGACACCACACCACCGGTCACGAAGACGAACTTGGTCATATGCAACGACCCGCCCGGGGCGCGCCCGTCCCGCTTGGTGCGGTCGGGCTCGGCGGTCGGGGCCGAGGTGGAAATCAAAATTATAGGGGCCGGTCTCCGCCGTTCATCGCGGCCAAAAGATCAAGCACCCGATGCGCGGTTTCCAGGGGCTTTTCCATGGGGAAGAGGTGCGTGCCCTCGATGGTCTGAAAGTACGGCCCGGCCAAACGCTTGGCGCTTAGCACGCCGCCCTGGCGCATCTCCAGCGAGGCGCTGCCGGCAATAAAGCCCATGGGGCAGCGCAGGGGATGGCGGCGCAGCATCGTGCCCAGCTGATGGGGCAGGGTGTTGTAGATGCGGGTTTCGATCTCGCGGTCAAAGGCCAGGGCCAGCCCGCCATCCCGTTCCACGAAGCCGTATTGCCAGTAATGGGCCAACACGGCCGGGTCCCATCGGGCAAAGGAGGCCCGGCGAAGAAAGTGCGCCCGCACCGCCTCCAGGTCTTCCCAGTGTTGGCGCCGCTTGTGCGAGTACCGCCCTGGGGACACACGGCTCATGAGCCCGCTGGCCTTGATGACTTGCAAGCTGTGGGCCCGCCACCCTGTGATCACGGGGGAGTCCAACAAGACGATGCCCTGAACCAATCGCGGCTTCCAGCAGGCCACCATCAGGCTGAGCAGGCCTCCCAGTGAATGCCCCACCAGCCACACCGCAGGCGCGCTTGGCAAGCCTTCGATGAAGGCGATGAGCTCGTCTCGCAGATGGGGCCAGTTGGAGGTGACCGGGAACTTCGGGTCATGGCCGAAGCGTTCGAGGGCCTGCACCTGCCAGCCGGCCTCGCGCCAAACCTTGAACAGGGCGCTGTAGGTGCCGGCGGGAAAGCCGTTGCCGTGAGAAAAAACCAGGGTGGGCCGCAAGGCGGGATCACTCAAGCGCCGGTGCCTTTCGCAGCGTCCTTGAGCCGGTACAGCGCTTCCAGGGCTTCCCGAGGGCTCAGGCTGTCGGGCTGCAGCGTGTCCAAGAGGTCCAGCACCTCCTGACCTGTTGGAAGGGGCGGTGCACCGGATGCCGCCCCGGCCGCCACGGTGGCCTCCGTCGATTGGGGGGCGAACAGGTCGACCTGGTCCTGCCGAGCCAACTCGGCTTGTTCCAGCGACTCCAGCGTGCTGCGGGCCTGGCGCACCACCGCCTGCGGCATGCCGGCCAGGCGGGCCACCTGCACGCCATAGCTGCGGCTGGCAGGCCCGGGCGCGATCTCGTGCAAAAACACGATGTCGGCGCCCGATTCCACCGCCCCCACGTGCACATTCAAGGCCTGAGGGTGCGTTTGTGCAAACGCGGTGAGCTCGAAGTAGTGGGTGGCGAACAGGGTGAAGCAGCGGTTGCGATCGTGCAGATGGGCGGCGATCGCGCCGGCCAGGGCCAGGCCGTCATCGGTGGAGGTGCCGCGCCCGATTTCATCCATCAACACCAAGCTGTGCTCACCCGCGCGGTGCAGGATGGCCGCGGCTTCGGTCATCTCCACCATGAAGGTCGATTGCGCATTGGCCAGGTCGTCGGCGGCGCCAATGCGGGTGTGGATGGCGTCGATCGGGCCCAAGCGGCATGCCTGTGCAGGCACGAACGAGCCTATCGACGCCAGCAGCACGATCAAGGCCACTTGACGCATGAAGGTGCTCTTGCCGCCCATGTTGGGGCCGGTGATCACCAGCATCTTGGTGCGTGCGTCCAACCGGCAGTGGTTGGCGATGAAGGCCGCACCGCGGGTTTCCTGCAAACGCGACTGGACCACCGGGTGGCGCCCCGCTTCAATGTCGATGCAGGGGTGGTTCACAAATTCCGGTTGGCGACGCTGGTAGTCCGCCGGCACGCGGTCCAGGCCGCTGCTGGTCACCTCGATGTAGAACCCGTGCACCTTGTTGAACTGCACCCGCAGGTTGGCAATACCGGTGCGCGTGCGCTCCCGGGTTTCCAGGTCCAGCAGATAGGCGTCGCAGTTCTGGGCAATGGCACGTAAATCATCCAACTCGGCATCGACCCCGGGTGCGATCACGCCGCCGTCTCGCACCAGGGCTGCGGGCTCGACCGCCAGGGCTGTCAGGCAGTCCAGGATTGCCGCGTCGGGTTGCAGCGCTTGTTCATGGCGCGCCAATTCCGCCACAGGCTGTGCCGGTTGTGAAGCCGACAGCGACCCTGGCAGCGCCGCCATCGGGCCCAAGGCCGCTCGGATACTGGGCAAGGCAGCCAGGGTTTCGCGCAGCCCAGCGAGCTCGCGCGGGCGCACCTGTCGCAGCGCGATGCGAGCGGTGATGCGTTCCACATCGCTGACGTGGCGCAAGGCCTGTCTTAGGGCTTCGCCCGGCGGACCCATCAAAGCCCCGACGGCTTGGTGCCGGTCTCTCGCCTGTTGACGGTCTCGCCGGGGATGGGTGAGCCAGTGCCGAAGCAAGCGGCTGCCCATGCCCGTGCGGCAGGTGTCCAGCAGGGACAACAGCGTGGGGCTGTCTTCGCCCCTGAGCGTGCGGGTGAGTTCCAGGTTGCGCAGGGTGGTCGGGGGCAGCTCGATCAGGTCTTGTCCGCCAGGGGCCTCCAAGCTTTGCACGTGGGCAAGGGCCTGGCTCTGGGTGTGCTGGGCATAGGCCAGCAGTGCGGCCGCTGCTGCGTGGGCCACGGTGGCCTGGTCCGCTCCATACGCCTCCAGGCTTCGGACCTTCAACTGCTCGCACAGCTTGCGACATCTCCAAACGCGCCAGCCAAGTGGCCAAAGCGGGGGTTTCACACTCCACGAGGCCCAAACGGCCGCTGGCCATGCCCAACCACGCCAGGCCCCATCGCAAGGGTGCCTGCCCACCAGTCCCCTTGGCCGCCGCGGCCTGCGGCTGAGACACCAGCGCCACCAAGAGGCTTTCGCTGCGATCGGCCAGCAACTCGCTGTCGGTCACCGTGCCTGGGGTCACCACCCGCACCACTTTGCGCTCCACCGGCCCTTTGGCGGTGGCCACATCGCCCACCTGCTCGGCCACGGCCACGGCTTCGCCCAATTTGATGAGGCGCGCCAAGTAGCTCTCCACCGAGTGCACCGGCACGCCGGCCATCACCACCGGCTCACCCGCACTTTGGCCTCGGGTGGTGATGGTGATGTCCAAGAGGCGATGCGCCTTGCGGGCGTCTTCGTAGAACAGCTCGTAGAAGTCCCCCATCCGGTAGAACACCAGGGTGTCGGGGAACTCTGCCTTGATGCGCAGGTACTGCGCCATCATCGGCGTGTGTTGGGCGAAATCCGCGGTGGGCGGCGCGGGCGGGAAACCGTGCATGCGGGCATTGTCGGGCCTGGGGGCCCGTCTTCACGAACGGCTCAAGCGTCCTGGCGGCGGATGCGGATGGGCGCGCGCTTGGCCGCCACCGTGTGGCCTGTTGGTGTACCGTCAGCAGCGGTGTCCAGGCTGCTGGCCAAGGCCGCCTCGGGCGTGAGGTGCTCCACGGGGCTGGGTTCGGCCGCAGCGGCGCCCGCATCCGGGGCGATCACACGGGTATAGGGGGCCAGGATCTTGACCAAGGCACCATAAACCTTGGGCGTGCCGGCCACGATTTCGCGCTGGTACAGGAAGTCGGCCTCACCGGTGAAGTTGCCCACCAATCCGCCGGCCTCGGTGATCATCAGGGCGCCGGCCGCGGCGTCCCAAGGGTTCAGGCCCATCTCAAAAAA
>RGEP01000154.1 GCA_009918225.1 Betaproteobacteria bacterium
TTGCGCGGCCATGCGGGCCACCATCTCGGGCTTGAGCACGCCGCCGGCCGACAAGCCGAGGAAGGCATCAGCGCCCTCGATGACCTCGGCCAGGGTGCGTTGAGACGTCTCTTGCGCGAACTCGGCCTTGTCCGGGTCCATCAGCTCGGTGCGGCCCTTGTAGACCACGCCGGCCAGGTCGGTCACCCAAATGTTTTCGCGCGGCAGGCCCAGCTTGACCAACAAGCCCAGGCAGGCCAAGGCAGCTGCACCGGCGCCCGACACCACCAGCTTGACCTTTTTGATGTCTTTGCCGGTGACCTTCAGGCCGTTGAGGAAGGCCGCGCCCACCACGATGGCCGTGCCATGTTGGTCGTCGTGGAAGACCGGGATCTTCATGCGCTGGCGCAATTGGCGCTCGACATAGAAGCAGTCTGGGGCCTTGATGTCTTCCAGGTTCACGCCGCCGAACGTGGGCTCCAGCGCGGCGATGATGTCCACCAGCTTGTCGAGGTTCTTCTCATTGACCTCGATGTCGAACACGTCGATGCCGGCGAACTTCTTGAACAGCACGCCCTTGCCTTCCATCACCGGCTTGGCAGCCAGCGGGCCGATGTCGCCCAGGCCCAGCACCGCGGTGCCGTTGGTGATCACCGCCACCAGGTTGCCGCGCGAGGTGTAGCGAAAGGCGTTGTCGGGGTCGGCCACGATCTCTTCGCAGGCCGCGGCCACGCCGGGCGAGTAGGCCAGCGCCAGGTCACGCTGGTTGACCAGCTGCTTGGTGGCCGCGATGGCGACTTTGCCGGGGGTGGGGAACTCGTGGTATTCGAGGGCGGCGCGGCGCAATTCGGCGCGCTTTTCTTCGGGAGTGGGCATATCGGGTCCTGCTCAATTCCGCTGCACAGCGGTCTTTGTTCGATTGTGCCCTGGCCTCGGAACGGGCGCCCTTTCGGTTTGTGCGGATCACGCCGGGAGCGCCGCTGGCCCATACTGGCGCGGTGAAAAGGGATTTTCTGCCCGCGGGCAGCAGCTCAGGTGCAGCCGGCCCGGTGGCGGGGCCCCCCATCGGCGGGCGCCGCCGCTGGCTGCTGTGGAGCGCCTTGGTGGGGCTGTTGGTGATCGGCCAAAGCCTGCTGGTGGTGCTCACCCTGCGCTATGAAGACAGCCGCGCCATGGACCGCGCTGGCCGGCGGTGCGGGCATGGAGGTGCTGGACGTGTGCCTGCCTGAACAGGAAGCCGGCCGCGCCTCGGGTTTTTCGGTGGCCAGCCTGCCCTTGAGCCAGTTGCTGGAGGCCGTGGCACCCCAAGACAACCGCTACGAGATCACCTTCGTCGAAGCCGATGGCGCCCGGCTGGCCCGCCACGGCGCCGCCCGCGGCCAGGGGCTGTATGTGGCGCGCCGCCCCATCGACTTGCCTGGAGCGGTGGTCGAGCTCAAGGTGGACGACACCCTGGGCCGCCCGGGTCTGTTGCCCAATGTGACCACCGCCCTGGTGTTGAGCCTGTCCATCGCCCTGGCGGTGGTGGTGGTGCTGCTGCTGCGCGACATGCGCCGGCGCAGCGCGGCCGAGCAGGCGCTGGCCGAGTCCTTGGCTTTCCGCAAGGCCATGGAAGACTCCTTGAACACCGGCTTGCGTGCGCGTGACTTGGATGGGCGCATCACCTATGTGAACCCGGCTTTCTGCAGCATGGTGGGCTTCTCGGCCCCCCAGCTCTTGGGCAGCGGGGGGCTACTGGGCGCCCAGCCGCCGTACTGGCCGCCCGAGCGTGTCGAGGAGTACAGCCGGCGGCAATCAACCCGCCAGTTGGCCCCGCCGCCGGCTGCCGCTGGAACGGCACCCCCCATTGCCGAGGAGCGCACCACGCCCGATGAGCAAGAGCCCCCAACCCCACCCCTGGCTGAAGGCCTGCCGGCCACGCTGCAGGGCTTTGAGACGGTGTTCATGCGCGCCAACGGCGAGCGCTTTCCGGTGATGATCTACGAAGCGCCTCTGGTGGATGGCCTGGGGCAACAGACCGGTTGGATGAGCGCCGTGCTGGACGTCAGTGAGCGCCAGCGCAACGAAGAGGTGGCTCGCCAACAACAGGAACGCTTGCAGGCCACGGCACGCTTGGCCACCATGGGCGAAATGGCCTCCTTGCTCAGCCACGAGCTCAACCAGCCACTGGCGGCCATCGCCAGCTATGCCAGCGGCTGCCAAAACCTCTTGGCCGAGCCGGACACGCACACGGTGCCGCTGCTGCGCGAGGCCGTCACCCGCATGGGCGAGCAAGCCGAGCGCGCCGGACGGGTGATCAAGAGCGTGCACGACTTCGTGCGTCGCCGGGAGCAACAGCGCGAATCCATAGCGGTGCAGGTGCTGCTCGAAGGGGTGCTGCCCCTGGTGCGCCTGCAAGCCCGCAAAAGCGGCACCCGGGTGGAGGTGCACGAGCATCCGGCCGGCCTGAAGGTGCAAGTGGACCGCACCATGCTGGAGCAGGTCTTGTTGAACCTCACACGCAACGGCATACAGGCCATGGAGCGCGAAACGCCCCTGCCTGATCGGGTGTTGCGACTCCATGTCCGGGCCTTGCCGAACGGGCGGGTGCAATTTGAAGTGCAGGACCGCGGCCCCGGCATCGCGCCGGAGGTGGCCGAGCGCTTGTTCACGCCGTTCTTCACCACCCGGGCCGATGGCATGGGCCTGGGCTTGAGCCTGTGCCGCACCGTGGTGGAGCAGCACGGCGGCACCCTGGAGCACGAAAGCCCGGCGGGCGATGGCCTGGCCAGGGGCTGCCGCTTCCGCTTCACGGTCCCGCGTGCGGGCGATACTTCGGGCTCGGCTCAAGCCACCAACGACTGAAGGACGCCCACGGCCATGACCGCCGCCAAGACACCTGCCAGCCTGGGCCTGCCCATGGTCTACCTGGTCGATGACGAGGATGTGGTGCGCGAGGCCCTGGCTTGGCTGCTGCGCAGCCGTCGCCTGCTCAGCGAGGGCTTTGCCAGCGCCGAGGCCTTCGAGGCCCACTTGCCGCCGGCCGCTGAGGCCTGGCCCCGCAGCCCATCGTGCCTGCTGCTGGATGTGCGCATGCCCGGCATGAGCGGGCCTGAGTTGTTTGAGCGCCTGGCCGGCCGCCCGCGGTAGCGGCGGTCAAACGCGGTGCCTTCGACTTCGTTGAGAAACCGTTTTCTGACAACGCACTGGTGGACCGCATCGAGCAAGCCTTGGCGACCAGTGCGCAAGCCCTTTTGGCCGAGCGGGCCGCACAGTCCTTGCACAGCGCCTTTTTGGAATTGACCGAGCGCGAGCGCGAGGTGATGCGCCTGGTCATGGAAGGCCTGCCCAACAAGCTGATCGCCGACGCACTGGACATCTCGGTGCGAACCGTCGAGGTGCACCGCTCACGGGTGTTCGACAAGTTGGGGGTGAAGTCAGCCGTGGACCTGGTCAACCTGATGAACGCCCACCCGGGGCTGCGAAGCCAGCTGCCGGTGCCGCCGGGCGCCTGAACACCTGAAGCCGAAACCACGTGGCCCTGGGCGAATTCGAACTGATTGAGCGCATCCTGCGTAGGCCGCAGGATGCGAAGCGGGACCGCGTGGTGCTGGGCGGCGGGGACGACTGCGCCCTGCTGCAGGTGCAGCCTGGCGAGCAGTGGGCGGTGAGCACGGACACCTTGGTCGAAGGCCGACACTTCCTGTCCACGGTAGACCCTGCCGCCCTGGGTCACAAGGCCCTGGCCGTCAACCTGAGCGACCTGGCCGCCTGCGGCGCTCAGCCCAGGGTCTGCACCCTCAACCTCACCTTGCCTCGGGCCGATGAACACTGGCTGCAGGCCTTTGCCCATGGCTTCTTCGGGCTGGCCGATGCGCATGGCATCGTGCTGGCCGGGGGAGACACCACGGGCGGTCCGCTGAACATCGCGGTCACGGTGATGGGCACCTTGCCCGTGGGTGCTGCGCTCTTGCGCTCAGGGGCCCAAGCGGGTGACGACTTGTGGGTCAGCCATCCGATGGAGGACGGCCTGGGTATCGGCGACGCGCGCTTAGCCCTGGAGGTTTTTCGCGGGCACACCGACCTGCCGCCCCAGGGCTGGCGTGTGGTGCGCCGTCGTATGGAGTGGCCAGCGCCGAGGGTGGCTTTGGGTATGGCCATGAGGGGCCTGGCGCATGCGGCCATCGACCTGAGCGATGGCCTGCTGGGTGACCTGGGCCATGTGCTGCGCGCCAGTGGGGTAGGGGCCCAACTGTGGTGGCAAGCCCTGCCGCGCAGCACCTGGGTGGCGCAACAGAACGCCCAGTGCCAGCGCGACTGCCTGCTGGCCGGCGGCGATGATTACGAACTGCTGCTGGCAGCGCCGGCCTCCGAACGCGAGTATGTGGCGGCGCAAGCCGCAGCCTGCGGCGTGGGCCTTGCGCGCATCGGTTGCATCCTGCAGGGCTCGGGCGTGCAGGTGTTCGATGATGAAGCGGCTGCCCGGGAAGGACGCGCGGCCTGGCCTGCCGCCCTCTTGCCAAGCGGCTTTGACCACTTCCGCAGCGACGAGGCTCAAACCCGCGGGATGCAGACATGAGCCCAAACGGGCCTACGCAGGATGCGACGAGCGCAGCCGGCCCGGCACCACGCAGGCCCAGCGCGCGCTTCATGCTGGGCCATCCGGCGCGCGCGATCGCACTGGGCCTGGGCAGCGGCTTGTCACCGGTGGCGCCGGGCACCGTGGGCACCCTGTGGTCCTGGGTGTCCTTTCTGGTGCTCGAGCCCTTCCTCGACGATGCGCAGTGGCTGCTGCTGATCGCCGCGGGCATCGCCTTAGGGGTCTGGGCCTGCACCCGGACCGCACGTGAGCTTCGCTTGGCCGACCCCTCGTGCATCGTGTGGGACGAAATCGTGGCCTTCTGGATTGTGCTGCTGATGGTCCAGCCCGCCA
>RGEP01000155.1 GCA_009918225.1 Betaproteobacteria bacterium
GGCCTGGCCGGCGGCCGGACCGGTGCTGCAAGGCTTCGATGAGCAACGCAACAAAGGCGTGGACATCGGCGGCAAGGCGGGTGATGCCGTCTTGGCTGCGGCCGATGGCCGAGTGGTCTATGCCGGCTCGGCCTTGCGCGGCTATGGCAACCTCGTCATCCTCAAGCACAACAGCACGTTTCTCAGCGCCTACGCCCACAACCAGACCCTCTTGGTGAAGGAAGACCAGGTGGTCAAGCGGGGCCAGCGGATTGCTGAAATGGGCAGTACCGATGCCGAGCGGGTGCAGTTGCATTTCGAGATCCGCCGTGACGGCAAGCCGGTGGACCCGGCGCGCTACCTGCCGTCCCGATGAGGCGCGCTGCCACGCCACCCAGCCCCAGTGATTGGCTGAAGGTGGAGTCCCTGGACCTGGAAGGCCAGGGGGTGGCCCATGATGCGCAGGGCAAGGTGGTCTTCATTGAAGGGGCCCTGGCCGGTGAAACCGTGCGGGCCCTCATTCAGCGCCGCAAAAACGCCTGGGAGCAAGGTGAACTGTGCGAGCTGGCCCAGGCCAGTGCGTTGCGGGTCACGCCCGCCTGTCCCCATTTCGGCCTGCACCGCGGGGCTTGCGGCGGCTGCAAGGTGCAGCACCTGGAGCCCACGGCACAGGTGGCCGTCAAACAGCGTGCGCTGGAAGACAACTTGGCGCACCTGGCCAAGGTGAGGGCTGAACAAATCTTGCGGCCGATCGAAGGCCCTGCATGGGCCTACCGGCACCGCGCACGCCTGTCGGTTCGGCATGTGGCGGCCAAGGGCGTGGTGCTGGTGGGGTTCCACGAGCGGCAGTCGCGCTATGTTGCCGACATGACAACCTGCGCCATATTGCCTGCGGGCGTCAGCCGTTTGCTCCTGCCCCTGCGCGAGTTGATCGGGTCGATGCAATCCCGTGACCGGCTGCCGCAGATTGAGCTGGCCGTCGGTGAGCGACTGACACCACAGGGGGCGTACGCTCCCAGCACGGCGCTGGTCTTGCGCCACTTGCTTCCGCTTCCCGACGAGGACATCCGGCGCCTGCAGTCCTTTGCCGCGCAGCATGCCGACATCGGCCTGTGTTGGTGGTTGCAGCCCAAGGGGCCCGATACGGTGCACCGTTTGGGCGGCCATGGCGATGCGGGCAGCGACTTGGTGTACCGGCTGCCTGAGTTTCAGGTCGTGATGCCCTTCAAGCCGACCGACTTCACCCAAGTGAACGCGGGCATCAATTCGGTCATGGTGGGTCGTGCCCTGCGCCTCTTGGCGCCTCAAGCGCATGAGCGTGTGATGGACTGGTTCTGTGGCCTGGGCAACTTCACCTTGCCTCTGGCCCGTTCGGCGGGTTCGGTGCTCGGTGTTGAAGGCAGTGCGTCCCTGGTCGAGCGTGCGCGCAGCAACGCTGTGTTCAATGGTTGTGCAGACCGGGTTGCGTTTGCAGAACGCAATCTCTTTGAGATGACAGCCGAACAGCTGGTGGCGGACGGACCGGCTGACAAATGGCTCGTCGACCCCCCGCGTGAAGGTGCGCTCGCTTTATGCAAAGCGCTTGCCGATGCTGTTGCAGGCCAGCCGGGACAGCAGGCGTGGAAGCCGCCTCAGCGCATCGTCTATGTGAGCTGCAATCCGGCCACGCTGGCGCGCGATGCGGGCCTATTGGTGTCCGGCCACGCTGGCGCGCGATGCGGGCCTATTGGTGCACCAGGCGGGGTACCGTTGCACCCACGCCGGTGTGGTCAACATGTTCCCCCACACCGCGCATGTAGAGAGCATGGCGGTTTTCGAGCGCTAAACAAAACGCCCGCTGAGCGGGCGTTTTGAAGGGATGGAATCGGGGGCGTTCAGTCGCGCTCGCCACCGAAAATGCCGAACAAGGCCAACAGGCTTTGGAACACGTTGTAGATGTCCAGATAGATGGCCAAGGTGGCGCTGATGTAGTTGGTTTCGCCGCCGTCCATCACTTGCTTGAGGTCGTACAGCATGTAGGCTGAGAACAGGCCTGCGGCCATCACCGACAGCGTCATCATCAGCACGCTGGACTGCACAAAGATGTTGATCAGGCCGACCACCAGCAGGATGATCGCGCCCACGAACAGGAACTTGCCCATGCCGCTGAGGTCGCGCTTGATGACCGAGGCCAGGCTGGCCATGGCAAAGAACACCGCTGCGGTGGTGCCGCCGGCATACATGATCAGCGTGGCACCGTTGGACAGGCCCAGGATGGCCGCCAGCATGCGGGAGAGCATCAGCCCCATGAAGAAGGTGAAGCCCAACAGCAGACCAACGCCGGTGGCCGAGTTCTTGAATTTCTCAATGGCGAACATGAAGCCGAAGGCCCCGGCCAAGAAGATGATCAAACTCATGCCGGTGCCCATACGGGCCATGATGCCGGTGGACACGCCAATCCAGGCGCCCAGCACGGTGGGGATCATCGACACAGCCAGCAGGGCATAGGTGTTGCGCAGCACGCGGTTGCGCTGGGCGGGGCTGGACACCACGCCGCCGAAGTCATAGGCGGTCTGGATTCCTTCGTTCATCTTGCAATGCTCCTTGTTTGCTCGTAAGGCCGCGCAAGCGCTGCCACGATGGCTTTGATACGACGGGGCGAGTTTAGTTCCCACTCTGGGTGGCAGCCAATCCACTAAAGTACTGGGGTTTTATCTGACTTGAGTGCGAACCCGAACATGAACACCAAACCCTACCTTTGCCTTGATGATGTGCGCCGTGTGGCCCAGGCCGCTGAGGCTGAAGCCCTGAAGAACCAATGGGCGGTGACGATTGCCATCACCGATGAGGGCGGTCATTTGCTGTGGCTGCAGCGTCTGGACGGTGCGCCCCCCGTATCCGCGCACATTGCGCCGGGCAAGGCGCGTACCGCCGCCCTGGGTCGCCGCGAGAGCCGGGTTTACGAGGAAATCATCAACCAAGGCCGGACCTCGTTCCTCAGTGCCCCCACCATCGACGCCATGCTCGAGGGCGGCGTACCCATCATGGCCCAGGGCCATTGCATGGGTGCGGTGGGCGTCAGTGGCGTGAAGTCCACCGAGGACGCTCAGATTGCCAAGGCCGGCATTGCCGCATTGGGCCTTTGAGGGCTGACGGATCGAGCCCTGCTGCGCTGTAGGCCGGTCGTGGTCGGCCGGGTCGGCTAGGGCTAACCCTGAGCTATACTTCGAAGGTTTACCTGACCAACCGGCACGCCCAGGCATCACCCCTCGATCCACCACCCCACGAAAAGGCCAAAGGACGGCGGCGTTTGCCCGTTTTCCCGAGGCCTTTCGTTCAGGTTGGGCGTGCAACTGGAGTGTGCTTTGCTGCCTGTTTTGCCCCCCGCCATCCTCGCCCTTGCAGATGGCACGGTGTTCCTCGGCCAATCGATCGGTGCCCCCGGTGCCACCGTGGGTGAGGTGGTGTTCAACACCGCGCTCACCGGCTACCAGGAAATCCTCACCGATCCCAGCTACACCCGCCAGATCGTCACCCTGACCTATCCTCACATCGGCAACACCGGTGTGAACCCGCAGGACACCGAGAGCACGCGTGTGTTCGCAGCGGGCCTGGTCATCAAGGACCTGCCGCTGCGTGTGTCCAACTTTCGCCAGACGGCCGGCCTGAGCGACTACCTCCAGGCAGAAAAGACCGTGGGCATCGCCGGCATCGACACCCGGCGGCTGACCCGACACCTGCGCAGCACGGGTGCCCAAAATGGCTGCATCCAGGCCTTCGCCTCGGGCCACAGCGTCACGCCCGCTGACATCGCAGCGGCCATCGCCCAGGCCCAGGCCGCACCCTCCATGGCGGGGCTGGACCTGGCCCAGGTGGTCACCACGGCTGAACGGCACGTGTGGACCCAGGGCGAATGGAGCTTGAAGGGGCAGGGCGCCAACGCGGCCGGCGCCCCGGGCTTTAATGACTCGGTCCAGGCCCGTTTTCACGTGGTGGCCTACGACTTCGGCGTGAAGCGCAACATCCTGCGCATGCTCGCCGAGCGCGGCGCGCGCATCACGGTTGTGCCGGCCAAGACGCCAGCGGCGGAAGCCTTGGCCCTCAAGCCCGACGGCATCTTCCTGAGCAACGGGCCCGGTGACCCTGAACCTTGCGACTACGCCATAGCCGCCGCGCGCAGCCTGATGGACAGCGGTATTCCCACCTTCGGCATCTGCCTGGGCCATCAGATCATGGCCCTGGCCAGCGGTGCCAAGACCTTCAAGATGAAGTTCGGGCACCACGGTGCCAACCATCCCGTCAAGGACCTGGACAGCGGCCGGGTGTCCATCACCAGCCAGAACCACGGCTTCGCGGTGGACGCCGATTCGCTGCCCGCCCACCTGCGTGCCACGCACATCAGCTTGTTTGACGGCACCTTGCAGGGTCTGGCCCGCACCGACCGCCCAGCTTTTTGCTTTCAAGGGCACCCCGAAGCCTCACCCGGGCCCCACGACATCGCCTATCTGTTCGACCGTTTCACTGCGCTCATGACGGCCCACCAGGAGAACCAGAATGCCTAAGCGCAGCGATATCCAATCCGTTCTGATCATCGGCGCAGGCCCGATCATCATTGGTCAGGCCTGCGAGTTTGACTACTCGGGCGCCCAGGCCTGTAAGGCTCTGCGCGAAGAGGGTTACCGCGTCGTTTTGGTGAATTCCAACCCGGCCACCATCATGACCGACCCGGGCATGGCGGACGCCACCTACATCGAGCCCATCACCTGGCCGGTGGTGGAAAAGATCATCGCCAAGGAGCGTGCGCAACACCCCCACGAAAAGATGGTGCTGCTGCCCACCATGGGCGGACAGACGGCGCTGAATTGCGCCCTGGACCTGGCCCGCAACGGGGTGCTGGCCAAGCACGGGGTGGAGATGATCGG
>RGEP01000156.1 GCA_009918225.1 Betaproteobacteria bacterium
GGGCTGCGCGATGCCCTGGAGCACGCCGTGCCCGACCTGCCCCAGGGGCGCTACGGTGAATTGGCGCAGCGCTACCGCCATCACTACGTGAACAGCCAGCACGAGCTCAGCCTGTTTGCCGGCACGCTGGAGATGCTGCGCGAGCTCAAGGCGCGCCACCACTGGCTGGCCGTGGCCACCGGCAAGGGACGCCAGGGGCTCAACGACGCGCTGGCCCATGCCGACCTGGTGGGTATGTTCGATGGCACCCGCACCGCCGACGAAACCGCCTCCAAGCCCAACCCGCGCATGCTGATGGAGCTGATCGACCAGTTCGGCGTGCGGGCAGACCGCACCCTGATGATCGGCGACACCACGCACGACCTGCAGCTGGCCCAAAACGCGGGCACGGCCAGCCTGGGCGTGAGCTTTGGCGCCCACGACCACGCGGCGTTTGAGCCCTTCCAGCCACGCCACGTGGCGCATTCCACTGCCGAGCTGCATCAGTGGCTGCGGGAGCATGCGTGAACGCGGGCCCGATCGACCTGTGCGCCGCCGACGACCTGAGCGAGCAGGGGCGGGCCTACACCTTTGAGGTGCTGTGGCAAGGCGAGTGCGTCAGCGCCTTTGCCCTGCGATTCGAAGGCCGCGTGGTGGCGTACCTGAACCGCTGCGCGCACATGCCAGCCGAGATGGACTGGAACCCGGGCGAGTTTCTGGACGCTGACCGCAGCTTCATCCTGTGCTCCATCCACGGCGCTTCCTATGACCCGCGCAACGGCCAGTGCGCCGGCGGGCCCTGTGGCCGCGGGGCCTTGGTGCCCTTGACGGTTCGCGAAGAGGGCGGTCGGGTCGCTTGGTATCCTTCGGCCGGTTTTGAACCCTTGAGCTTCACATGAACAACGACCCGCAGCCGCCCAACCCTTTGCTGGAGGCCGCACCGCCGGCTGCGGCGAGCCCTGCGGCAGCAGCCCCTGATCGCGCGGGCCAGGAGAATCGCAGCAGCGACGCGCGCAGCGGCGAGGCCATGGAGCGGGTGCTGACCGAGCTCATCCGCGACCGGCGCGCCGAGCGGCGTTGGCGCTCGGTGTTTCGCCTGGCTTGGCTGTTGGTGGCCATTGCGCTGATTTGGGCCTTGACGCCCACCCGTGGCTTGAGTACTGCACCTGCCGGCCCCCATACGGCCTTGGTGGACTTGCGAGGCGAGATTCAAGCCGAAGGCCTGGCCAGCGCCGAAGCGCTGATGGGTGGGCTGCGCGAGGCCTTTTCAAACCCCAATGCGCGCGCGGTGGTGTTGCGCATCAACAGCCCCGGCGGCTCGCCGGTTCAGGCCGGTTTGGTCAACGACGAGATTCGCCGGCTCAAGGACCTGCACCAGAAGAAGGTGTACGCCGTGGTGGAGGAAATCTGTGCCTCGGGCGCGTACTACATCGCCGTGGCAGCGGACGAAATCTATGTCGACAAGGCCAGCCTCGTGGGCTCCATCGGGGTGCTCATGGAGGGCTTTGGTTTTGTGGACCTCATGGGCAAATTGGGTGTGGAGCGTCGGCTGATCACCGCTGGCGAAAACAAGGGCATGCTGGACCCCTTCACCCCGCAAAGCGCCCGCGAGCGCGAGCACACCCAGGCTCTGATCAACCAAATTCACCAGCAGTTCATCAGCGTGGTCAAGGAGGGCCGTGGCGCGCGCCTGAAGGCCACGCCCGACACCTTCTCCGGCCTGTTTTGGAACGGCGAAGAGGCGGTGCGGCTGGGCCTGGCCGATGCGGTGGGCAGCGTGGACTTTGTCGCCCGAGAAAAGGTGCAGGCGCCTGATGTGGTGGACTACAGCCCGCGTGAGAACGTGGCCGAGCGGCTGGCCAAGCGCTTCGGAGCCTCCGTGGGTGCCGGCGCTTTGATGGCGCTGCGGGCTATGGGCACCGAGCCGCGCTGGGGCGCGGGGTCCACGCCCGTGCCGGCGCGTTAAATCACCGGGCCATGGCTGAGGGATTGTTCGTCGCGCTGCAGCACCTGCTGCCCAAGCGCGCCCTGACCGAGATGATGGGCGCCTTGGCCCGTTCTCAGGGTGGGGGCATGACCACCGCGGCCATCCGTTGGTTTGTGGGCCGCTATGGCGTGGACATGTCGGAGGCGGCCAACCCCGACATCACCGCTTACGCCAGTTTCAATGATTTCTTCACCCGTGCGCTAAAGCCGGGTGCACGCCCCATGGCCAGCGCCGATTGGCTGTGCCCGGTCGACGGGGCCATCAGCCAGTTTGGGCCTGTCGTGGGCGACCAGGTGTTTCAGGCCAAGGGCCACCACTACAGCACCCGGGCCTTGGTGGGTGGCGACGCCAAATTGGCGGCACAGTTTCAAGACGGCTCGTTTGCCACGCTGTACCTGAGCCCGCGGGACTATCACCGCATCCACATGCCCTGTGCAGGCCGCTTGACCCGCATGATTCACGTGCCGGGCGACCTGTATTCGGTCAACCCGGTCACCGCACGCGGCGTGCCCGGCCTGTTCGCGCGCAACGAACGGGTGGTGTGCGTGTTCGACACCGAACACGGCCCCTTGGTCTTGGTGTTGGTGGGGGCCACCATCGTGGGCAGCATGGCCACGGTTTGGCACGGGGTGGTCAACCCCCCAAGGCCGGGCGTGGTGCGCGAGTGGCGCTATGCAGACCAGCCCGTGGAATTGGCCCAGGGTGCCGAGATGGGGCGCTTTTTGCTGGGCTCCACCGTGGTGATGTTGTGGCCCCGCATGGCCGAGCCCTTGGCCTTCAACCCGCAGTGGGCGCCGGGTGGTGCCATTCGCATGGGTGGGGTCATGGCCCAAAGAGGGAGCGCGCGACCGTAGGATAGGGCTTCACTGGAGAGACGACCATGTTCGGTTTGATGCAACAACAGCCCCTGTTGATTTCTTCCCTGCTCGTACACGCCGAGCGGCACCACCCCGATCAAGAGATCGTCTCGCGGCGCGTGGAAGGCGACATCCACCGTTGCACCTACAAAGACCTGGCGGCGCGCTCGCGCCGCATGGCGAGGGCCCTGCAGGCTCTGGGCATTCAGCCCTCAGACCGCGTGGCCACCCTGGCGTGGAACGGCTACCGGCACATGGAGCTGTATTTCGCGGTCTCGGGCATCGGGTCGGTTCTGCACACCGTCAACCCGCGCCTGCACCCCGACCAGGTGGTGTGGATCGCCGACCATGCCGAAGACCAGATCCTGTTCTTCGACCTGACCTTCTTGCCGGTGATTGCGGCCGTGGCCTCGCGCACCAAGACGGTCAAGCATTGGGTGGCGATGACCGACCGCGCCCACCTGCCCGAAGCAGCCAAGGCCATCCCCAATTTGCTGGTCTACGAAGACCTGATGGACTCCCAGCCCGATGCGCCAATGGACTGGCCGGTGTTCGATGAACAGTTAGCCTCTTCGCTGTGCTACACCAGCGGCACCACGGGCAATCCCAAGGGGGTGCTGTACAGCCACCGGTCTACGGTGTTGCACACCTTGGCCGCAGCCCTGCCCGACGCATTGAACTGTTCAGCGCGCGACGTCATCCTGCCGGTGGTGCCCATGTTCCATGTGAACGCTTGGGGCCTGCCCTATGTGGGGTGCATGACGGGCGCGAAGATGGTGTTCCCCGGCGGGGCTTTGGACGGCAAGTCGCTGTATGAATTGTTCGAAAGCGAACAGGTCACCTTGTCTGCGGGTGTGCCCACGGTGTGGCAAGCCCTGTTGGCCCACGTGGGCGCCAACCAACTGCAGTTCAGCACCATGCGCCGCACGGTGATCGGCGGATCGGCCTGCCCGCCGGCGATGATTCGCACCTTCAAAGAGCAGTACGGGGTGGATGTGATTCACGCCTGGGGCATGACCGAAATGAGCCCGCTGGGCACGGCCTCGACCTTCAAGGCGCGGCACCTGGCCCTGTCGCAGGAAGACCGCTACAGCATCATGAACCGACAGGGCCGCGCCATCTTCGGCGTGGACATGAAGGTGGTGGACGAAGAAGGCCACGAGATTCCCTTTGGCACCGACAAGAGCGGTGACCTCTTGGTGCGTGGGCCTTGGATCTTGCAGCAGTACTTCAAGGGCGACGGTGGTGACGTGCTGCGCGACGGCTGGTTCCCCACGGGCGATGTGGCCAAGATCGACGCGGAGGGCTACATGCTCATCACCGATCGCACCAAGGATGTGATCAAGAGCGGTGGGGAGTGGATTGGCTCGATCGACCTGGAGAACATTGCCATGGCCCACCCGGCCGTGGCCATGGCGGCTTGCATTGCGGCGCGCCACCCGAAGTGGGATGAACGGCCCTTGCTGGTGGTGGTGAAGAAGCCCGGGGCCGAGGTCACACGTGATGAGTTGATCGCCTTCTACGACGGCAAGATCGCGAAGTGGTGGACGCCTGATGACGTGGTGTTTGTCGAGGCCATCCCGCTGGGGGCCACGGGCAAGATGCAGAAGAACAAGCTGCGGGAGCAGTTCAAGGATCACGTGTTGCCGACGGCTTGAGGGCTGCGGCTCAGCGGCTGACCTGTGGCGTTGAGCTGAGGGGTTCCGCCGCTGACCTGTGGCGTCGCGCTGAGGCGCCGCGGGGGGCGACCCCGCGCCGGGGAGTGCCTCCGCCTCGGCGAGCCCGCCCAACGGCGGTCTCCCGTCGTCTCTCGGCTTTAATCCCCGGCGCAGGGCCACCCCCCGCGGCACCTCAGCGCTCTGGCCAGGCCCATGATGTGCGGCGCGGCCTTCGGCGCACGCCTGGGTGATCCAGCGCCGTGTGGTCGGGGACGGTTCTGCTGGGGCTTCAAGCCGAGAGGCGATGGGAGACCGCCGT
>RGEP01000157.1 GCA_009918225.1 Betaproteobacteria bacterium
GCCCCTTCGGTGTGGAAGCTGTGTATGGTGCGGCCCTTGAACGCGGCGATCGTGTCTTCGACGAAGCCGCTTTCATTGAGCGTGTCGGTGTGGATGGCCACCTGGGTGTCGGTTTCCTCGGCCACGCTCAGGCAGTTGTCGATGGCCGCGGGCGTCGTGCCCCAGTCCTCGTGCAGCTTCATGCCCACCACGCCGGCCTCGATCTGCTGGCGCAGGGCTTCGGGTCGGCTCGCGTTGCCCTTGCCCAAGAAGCCCAGGTTCATGGGGAAGGCGTCAGCGGCCTGCAGCATGCGCCCGATGTTTTCGGGGCCGGGCGTGCAGGTGGTGGCGAAGGTGCCGGTGGCGGGGCCCGTGCCGCCACCAAACATGGTGGTGATGCCGCTGGACAGCGCTTCTTCGATCTGCTGTGGGCAGATGAAGTGGATGTGGGTGTCGATGCCGCCGGGCGTGACGATCAGGCCTTCGCCAGCGATGATTTCGGTACCCGGGCCGATCACGATGTCCACGCCCGGTTGCACATCGGGGTTGCCGGCCTTGCCGATGGCGGCAATGCGCTGGCCACGGATGCCGATGTCGGCCTTGACGATGCCCCAGTGGTCGATGATCACCGCGTTGGTGATCACGCAATCCACGGCGTCTTTCATGCCGGGCCCATTGGGCCGCTGCGATTGGCCCATGCCATCGCGAATGGTTTTGCCCCCGCCGAACTTGACCTCTTCGCCGTAACCCTCGGCGCGCAAGGTCAGGTCTTGTTCAATTTCAATGACCAGGGCGGTGTCGGCCAGGCGCAGGCGGTCGCCCACGGTGGGGCCGTACATCTCGGCGTAGGCACGTCGGCCGATGCGGCTCATGACAAGCTCCCTTGCACATCACCCCGAAAGCCCCACACCTGGCGCGCGCCGGCGTAGTCCACCAGTTCAACGGTGCGCTGCTGTCCCGGCTCAAAGCGCACCGCCGTGCCGCTGGCGATGTTCAGCCGCATGCCGCGCGCGGCCGCTCGGTCGAACTGCAGCGCGCCGTTGGTTTCGGCGAAGTGGTAGTGCGAGCCCACCTGTATGGGGCGGTCGCCGGTGTTTTGCACGACCAGGGTCAGCGTGCGGCGGCCCGGGTTGAGCACATGCTCGCCGTCGTCACACAAGAGCTCGCCGGGGATCACTTGCGCGTCCCCCAAGCCCAGCCCACGATCACCACCACGGCCAGCGCGGCCAAGCCCCACAGCGTGTCGCCGTGTGCGTGCAGCTCGCCAAAGCCGCCATGGCCCTCGTGGGCCCAATCGCCAGCACCAGCCCCAGGGCGGTCGCCTGGCCGGGCGTTGCAGCTCGTCGAGCAGTGGAGGGCCGCAAGCGGCGCACAAGGGTAGGGGTCTTCATGATGGGCCCTTATCGGTTGAGGCGTTGAGGGGTTCGGGCGGGTGGCGTCTGCGTCCGTTGCAGAAGGTAAACGGGGCTTCTAGGCAATCGGTTGGTGAACGGTGACCAGCTTCGTGCCGTCGGGAAAGGTGGCCTCTACTTGGATGTCGGGGATCATTTCAGGAATCCCCTCCATCACCTCGTCTCGGCGCAGGACCTGCTTGCCATCGCTCATCAACTGCGCCACCGTGCGGCCGTCGCGCGCCCCTTCCAAGATGGCTGCGGTGATCAGCGCCACCGCTTCGGGATGGTTGAGTTTGAGGCCGCGTGCGCGGCGCCGCTCGGCCACCAAGGCGGCGGTAAAGATCAGGAGCTTGTCCTTTTCGCGTGGTGTCAGGTCCATAGCGGCCGTTTGTTCAGAGCAATCGCGCCAGTCTATGCAAGTTCGGGGCCTTTGGCTCATCGCGGGTGGGCGGGTTTTGCACAGCAGGCCAGGCGCGGTTCAAGGCTCCAGCCTGGGCAGGCGCACCAAAGCCGCCGCCATCGGCCTTCCCGAGCGCGCGGTTGCACCAATTCAGGGCGCGCAACGGCCCAACTCGGTGCTGGTGGCGCTGCGGCCCCGCGCCTGCGCGCCTAAACCAAGCCATTTCTGGGGCTTGGGCGTGGCACGGGCCTTGCGGTAGAGACGTGAGCATTTCCGAAACGCAGTCCCGCACGCCCTGTAGGGCGCCTCTTTGTTCCCTTCTTGGAGAAACCGTTCATGAACCGCCGTCACCACCTGAAGTCCTTGGCCGCCGCCCTGACGCTGGCGGGCCTGTCCGTGCCCGCTTTCGCACAAAACACCATCAAGGTCGGCATCCTGCACTCCCTGTCCGGCACCATGGCCATTTCAGAAACCGTGCTCAAGGACACGGCCCTGATGGCCATTGAAGAGATCAACGCCAAGGGCGGCGTGCTGGGCAAGAAGCTCGAACCCGTGGTGGTAGACCCGGCCTCAAATTGGCCGCTGTTTGCCGAGAAGGCGCGCCAGCTCATCAGCAAAGACAAGGTGGCCGTCACCTTTGGCTGCTGGACCAGCGTGAGCCGCAAGTCGGTGCTGCCGGTCTATGAAGAGCTCAACTCGCTGCTGTTCTACCCCGTGCAGTACGAAGGCGAAGAGCTCAGCAAGAACGTCTTCTACACCGGTGCCGCGCCCAACCAGCAGGCCATTCCCGCCGTGGAATACCTGATGAGCAAGGACGGCGGCAGCGCCAAGCGCTTCGTGTTGCTGGGCACCGACTATGTCTACCCGCGCACCACCAACAAGATCCTGCGCGCCTTCCTCAAGAGCAAGGGTGTGGCCGACGCCGACATCATGGAGGAGTACACCCCCTTCGGCCACGCCGACTACCAGGGCATCATCGCCAAGATCAAGAAGTTCGCCGGCGAGGGCAAGAAGACCGCGGTGGTCTCCACCATCAACGGTGACTCCAACGTGCCCTTCTACAAGGAGCTCGGCAACCAAGGCCTGAAGGCCACCGACGTGCCGGTCGTGGCCTTCTCGGTGGGCGAAGAAGAACTGCGCGGCGTGGACACCAAGCCGCTGGTGGGTCACCTGGCCGCCTGGAACTACTTCATGTCCATCAAGGCCCCGGCCAATGATGAGTTCACGAAGAAGTGGGCTGCGTATGCCAAGGCCAAGGGCCTGCCGGGTCATAAGGACAAGCCACTGACCAACGACCCGATGGAGGCCACCTACATCGGCATCTACATGTGGAAGCAGGCCGTGGAGAAAGCCAAGAGCACCGACACCGACAAGGTGATCGCGGCGATGGCCGGTCAGACCTTCACCGCTCCCTCGGGCATCACCTCCAAGATGGACGAGAAGAACCACCATCTGCACAAGAGCGTGTTCATCGGCGAAGTGAAGGCCGATGGTCAGTTCAACGTGGTGTGGAAGACGCCCGGTCCGGTGAAGGCGCAACCCTGGAGCCCCTTCATCCCCGAGAACAAGGGCAAGAAGGACGAGCCCGTCATCGCGCCAAAGAAGTCCTGATCGACTGATCTGAGTTCTTCCTTTCTGCAATGAGCCTCGTGCACGAGGCCCGGCGGCACTGCCGCTGGGCCGGGCTTCGTCTCGCCCTCTCCGCGGGCATTTCGCTGGGGCGCTTGTCGCTCAGCGTGTTGCTGACCGGCGCGTGCCTTTGCTTGGGTGCCCTGCTCGGCAACAGTGCCCACGCGCTCACGCCGCAGCAGGCGCACGCCATTGCCGCGGGCGAAACCGACGATCGCCTGAAGGCCTTGCAGGAGGCGGCGGCCACGGGCGATCCGGCCCTGGGCCTGTTCCTCAAGGCCCTGGAAGACGGCGCGGTGAAGGTGACCGCCACCCAGGCCTTCGTGGTGCAGGGAACAGCGGCGGTGTTGGCCGGTGCCGGCACACCGGCCGCGTTGCCGGCGGATGCGCAGGAATCCATGATCAACAACCGTCTGCGCGGCGCCATCGCGGCGGTGCAGTCGGGCTTGAATCTCTTGTCGGCTGAACGCGAGGTGCGGGCGCAGGCCTTGCGACAGCTCACCACCTCAGGGGTGGATGCGTCCCAGTTGGCCTTGATTGAAAAGGCGCTGACTGCGGAAACCGATGCGGAGTTGCGTGCTTCATTGGAAAAGCTGCAGGCGCTGGCCTCGGTGGCGGCCGACGACGCGGGAAGGCGACTGGCTGCCGTGCAGCGCCTGGCCGAAAGCGGCGAACCTTCCGTGCGCAGCTTGCTTCAGGAACGGCTGAACCCCGGCGCGGAGACCGATGCGCAGGTGCGCACCGCTCTCGTGCGCGCGGTGGCGGCCATCGAGTCGCGCCTGGCCTGGGGTGAGCGCCTGGGCATCGTCTTCTCCGGCATCAGCCTGGGCTCGATCCTCGTGATCGTTGCTCTTGGGCTGGCCATCACCTATGGGCTGATGGGCGTGATCAACATGGCGCACGGCGAGCTGATGATGATCGGCGCCTACGCCACCTACCTGGTGCAGGGCGCGTTCCGTGAGTTCCTGCCGGGGGCCTTCGACTACTACGTGCTGGCCGCCGTGCCGGTAGCCTTCCTCTCGGCTGCGTTGGTGGGCGCTGCGCTGGAGCGCACGGTGCTGCGCTGGCTGTACGGCCGTCCCTTGGAAACGCTGCTGGCCACCTGGGGCATCAGCCTCATCCTCATCCAAGCCGTGCGCAGTCTCTTCGGCGCACAGAACGTGCCGCTGGAGAACCCCGCCTGGATGAGCGGTGGCCTGGCGGTGCTGCCCAACCTCACCTTGCCCTACAACCGGATGGTGATCATCGCCTTCGCTGGCCTGGTACTGCTGGGCGTGGCGCTGTTGGTGGCCCGCACGCGGCTGGGCCTGATGGTGCGCGGCGTGACGCAGAACCGGCGCATGGCTTCCTGCGTGGGCGTGAACACTGCGCAGGTGGACACGCTGGCCTTC
>RGEP01000158.1 GCA_009918225.1 Betaproteobacteria bacterium
ACTTCACGCTGACTGCTAACGTTTCCGATACCTTGATCCTGCCAACGGATAACAACGGCACTTTTTCGGCGGGCTCCCTCTTGTTGACGCAGTTCTCCATCTCGGCGTTTGATGTGGTCAAGGGCTTTGCCTCGGGTGACAAACTCCAGATCAACGGTTTTGGCGGAGACCCCACCGGCATCGTCTCGTCTATCCCTTTAAACGGCCTCGGCCGTAGCCTGCTGCTGCTGACGGGGTCGGTGGACAGCGACTCAGCACCCAAGACCTTCACACCCAGCCAATCTGGTTCGACCGTTTTGATGGTCTATGACAAGGATGGCGCTGGTGTCGGGACGGCACTGGGCGCAGTTTTGCTCGTGGGCATGGCCCCCAACGCCATCACCGGCGCTACCGGTGGCACCGGCGGCACCGGTGGCACGGGCGGTACGGGCGTCACCGGCGTGGTTGGGGGTTAAGGCCGAGCGCCACGAGGGCGCACGCCGCTACACGAAAGGGGGCCTTTGTGCCCCCTTCGACTTTTGCTCGGCACACCTTGCTCGGCGCCTATTGCTCTGCACCTTTTGCGCGCAGCTCATAGGCGCCGTTGGTCGGGTAGTCGCCGCTGCGGCCGCGATAGCCTCGACGCCGACGCCCCGCTGGGGAATCAAGCCTCGCGCAATCGGCTGTTGCGCGGCACGCCGGCCAGCAAGAACTCCATCTGGTCGGCCATGATGCGACGCCCGCGCAGGATCATGTCTTCGTGCAGGCTGGGCACATAGGGCACATAACGGGGGTTCATGCCCGACTCCTCTCATCCAGGTGTCCTGCCCCCCTCGAGAGGTGGGCACGATGTGCTCGCGGGTCAGGTCGTCCACATGGAAATGCCCGCCGCAGTAGGCACACAACTGGCGGTCACGGGCGAAGAGCTTGGGGTTGCTCAGGGTAGGGACCTGGCGCCAGGCCCTGGAGGGGATGGCGCCGCGCACCGCAACAATGGGGTGCAGTTCAATGCGGCTTTGCTGACCGGACTGCCGCTGCACGCCCCCGCGCAAGACCCGAAACGGGTCGCCGAGGGTCCAGGCCACCGCGTCGATGGCATACAGAACGGCAGCCTCGCGCGCGCTCATCCAGGCCTGTGGCCGGCCTGAGCAATCCAACTGGAGAACATCCATGCGTCCACCCCTTGGAACTCGAGGGTAGCCCAGCTGGGCGTGGCCCTCAAGCGTTCAAACCCACCCGTTGCGCGGGTGTGGTTTTCTGGTGGCCTTCACAACACCGCCATCACCAGGGGGTAAAAAATAGTACGATCGTTCGTTTTCTTTTTTGCTCAACGATGAACCCCCGCGAAACCCCAGCCCCAGTGCGAACGGCGCGCAGCGACAAAGCCGAGCGGGCCCCTGCGCACAAGGGGCAGCAGACGCGCACCGCCATCTTGGAAGCCGCCTTGGGCCTGGCCTCGCATGTGGGATTGGAGGGTTTGTCCATCGGAGCCTTGGCGGAAATCACGGGCATGAGCAAGTCGGGCGTCTTCGCCCACTTTGGCTCGCGAGAGGAACTCCAGATTTCGGTGATCCGCGAGTACCACCACAAGTTCGAAGAAGAGGTCTTCTACCCCTCCATCCGCGACCCTCGTGGGCTTCCGCGCCTGCAAGCGCTCTTCGAACGTTGGGTCAAGCGCGTTTCGGTGGAATTGGATTCAGGCTGCATCTACATCAGCGGCGCGGTGGAGTTCGATGACCGGCCAGGCCCAGTGCGCGATGCCTTGGCCGACATGGTCTTGGCGTGGCATCAGGCGCTGGAGCGCGCGATCCGCTTGGCCATACATGCAGTTCGTGATGCACGAAGTCTTGGATGTCGTGTCCGCATTGAAGGAACTGCCGCCGCACGCGGAAATGGACGCAGACACCATCAACGCGGTGCTGGAAGAGGGCGGCAAGTTCGCGTCTGAAGTGCTGCAACCGCTCAACGCCGTGGGCGACCGCGAGGGCTGCAAGCTCGACCGCAGCACCCACGAGGTGACGCCGCCCGCGGGCTTCAAAGAAGCCTATGCCCAGTTTGTGCAGGGCGGCTGGCCGGCTTTGAGCTGCGACCCGGCCTATGGCGGGCAGGGCCTGCCGCACACGGTCAACCAGTGCTTCTATGAAATGCTCAACAGCGCCAACCAGGCCTGGACCATGTACCCCGGCTTGACGCATGGGGCCTATGAATGCCTGCATGCCCACGGCACACCCGAGCAAAAGGCCCTGTACCTGCCCAAGCTCACCAGCGGCGAGTGGACCGGCACGATGTGCCTGACCGAGCCGCACTGCGGCACCGACCTGGGCCTTCTGCGCACCAAGGCCGAGCCGCAGCCCGACGGCACCTACCGCATCACCGGCGGCAAGATTTTCATCTCCAGCGGCGAGCATGACCTGGCCTCCAACATCATCCACTTGGTGCTGGCCCGCCTGCCCGATGCGCCCCCCGGCAGCAAGGGCATCAGCCTGTTCGTCGTGCCCAAGTTCTTGGTGAACGCTGACGGCAGCCTGGGCGCGCGCAACGGCATCTTCTGCTCGGGCCTGGAACACAAGATGGGCATCCACGGCAATGCGACCTGCCAGATGACCTTGGACGGTGCGGTGGGCTCCTTGGTGGGGCAAGCGCACAAGGGTTTGGCGGCCATGTTCGTGATGATGAACGCGGCGCGCCTGGGGGTGGGCATGCAGTCATTGGGCCTGACCGAGGTGGCCTACCAGAACGCGGTGGCCTACGCGAAGGACCGGCGCCAGATGCGGTCCCTCACCGGCCCCAAGCAGCCTGATCAGCCGGCCGACACCATCATCGTGCACCCCGATGTGCGCCGCATGCTGCTGACAGCACGGGCTTACGCCGAGGGTGCCCGTGCCCTGTGCGTGCACACCGCCTTGCGCATCGACCAGGAACTGCACCACCCCGACGAAGACGTCCGCAAGGAGGCGGCTGACGAGGTGGCCTTGCTGACCCCCATCGTCAAGGCCTTCATCACCGACAACGGTTGGAAGGCCACCTCAGAGTGTCTGCAGGTGTTTGGGGGCCACGGCTACATCGCCGAGTGGGGCATGGAGCAGCATGTGCGAGACGCCCGCATCAACATGATCTATGAGGGCACCAACACCATTCAGTCCCTCGATCTCTTGGGCCGCAAGGTGCTGGGCGACAACGGCAAGAAGCTCAAGGCCTTCGGTCGGCAAATCGCCGCCTTCGTGGAAGAGGAGGGCGTGCACGAGGAGATGCAAGAGTTCGTCAACCCGCTGGCCGACCTGGGCGAAAAGGTGACCAAGCTCACCACCGAGCTGGGCATGAAGGGCTTTGGCAATGCCGATGAAGTCGGTGCGGCCGCCGTGGACTACCTGCGGGTGTGCGGCCATCTGGTCTTTGCCTACCTGTTTGCACGCATGGCACGGGTGGCCTTGAACAAGCAGGGCAGTGGCGACCCGTTCTACACCGCCAAGCTGGCCACGGCCCGTTTCTATTTCGCCAAGCTCTTGCCTGAGACCGCCATGCTCATCCGCTCGGCCCGCTCAGGGGTGAAGCCGCTGATGGAAATGGACGAGGCCTTGTTCTGAAGCTTTGATCAACAGGAGAAGCAACAAGATGAACGCATGCATGCATGGGGTGCAGCCGTGGGCCCGTCGCCTGGCCCTGCTGGGGGCAGCCGCTTTGCTGCCGGCTCTGGCGGTGGCGCAGACCACGCCGGTGGGCCTTTGGAAATCCATCGATGACGAGACCAAGGCGGAAAAGTCACTGGTTCGCATCATTGAGGCTGGCGGCACCCTGACCGGCAAGATTGAGAAACTGCTGGACCCCAGCAAGCAGGACGCCAAATGCGACAAATGCAGCGATGCGCGCAAGGGACAAGCGGTGTTGGGCATGACCATCATCACGGGCGTGAAGGCCGGTACGGACCCGGCCCTGTGGGAAGGCGGTGAGATCCTGGACCCCAACAACGGCAAGTCGTACAAGGTGCGCATCAAACCCATCGATGGGGGCAAGAAGCTCGAGGTGCGCGGCTATATCGGCTCGCCCTTGTTGGGCCGCACCCAAACCTGGATACGCGTCGAGTAAGACGCTCAGGCCTTGCAAGATGATGGGCCGGGGCCGCCTGATCAGGGCATAACCGGCCATGTGGAGGAAGCCAAGATGAATCGATTCAATGTGCGCAAGGTGGCCGTGTTGGGCGCCGGCGTCATGGGGGCGCAGATCGCCGCCCATTTGGTGAACGTGCGCGTGCCGGTGGTCTTGTTCGACCTGCCCAGCGCGGCCGGTGCGGCGCCCGGCAAGAGCGCGATCGCCCTCAAGGCCATCGACAACCTCAAGAAGATCAAGCCTGCCCCTCTGGGCTTGGCCTCGGAGGCGGCGCGCATCCAGGCGGCCAACTATGAGGACGACTTGGGTCTCTTGGCCGAGTGCGACCTCATCATCGAGGCCATTGCCGAGCGCATGGACTGGAAGCGGGACTTGTATGCCAAGGTGGCGCCACACATCGCGCCGCAGGCCATCATGGCGTCCAACACCTCGGGCCTGTCGATCACCGAGCTGTCGCAGGCGCTGCCAGAAGCGCTGCGCAGCCGCTTCTGCGGCATCCACTTCTTCAACCCGCCGCGCTACATGGCCCTGGTGGAGTTGATCGCCACGCCATCGACCGACCCGGCCATCCTGGACCAGCTCGAAACCTTTGCCACCAGCACCCTGGGCAAGGGCGTGGTGCGGGCCAAGGACACGCCCAACTTCATCGCCAACCGCGTGGGCATCGCCGGCATGCTGGCCACGATG
>RGEP01000159.1 GCA_009918225.1 Betaproteobacteria bacterium
GAGACCCACAAGCTGTGGCCTCAGTGGCGCGCGCAAGGCGAGGAGCTGGCCCAGGCCAAACTTGACGCCACTCGGCTGTGGATCAAGGCTCAAGAGGATGCAGGTCTGGACGTGATTGGCGATGGCGAACAGTCGCGGCAACACTTCGTTCACGGCTTTTTGGAGCAAGTCGAGGGCATCGATTTCGATCACAAGGTCGAGATGGGCATTCGCGCCGACCGCTACAAGGCCATGGTGCCCCAAGTGGTGGCGGCCTTGCGCCTCAAAGGTCGGGTGCACCAGGCCGAGGCGCGCTTCCTGCGCGCCCACACGCAGCGCCAGATCAAGTTCACCCTGCCCGGCCCCATGACCATCGTGGACACGGTAGCCGACCGTTTTTACGGCGACCGCGTCAAGATGGCGATGGCCTTTGCTGAACTCCTCAACCAGGAAGCCCTGGCCTTGCAGGCTGACGGCGTGGACATCATTCAATTCGATGAGCCGGCCTTCAACGTGTACATGGCTGAAGCGGCCGACTGGGGGGTTCGAGCACTCGAGCGCGCGGCCCAAGGTCTGAGCTGCAAAACAGCGGTTCACATTTGCTACGGCTACGGCATTCAGGCCAACATCGATTGGAAGAAGGGCTTGGGCCATGAGTGGCGGCAATACGAGGCCGTGTTCCCCGCCCTGGCCGCCAGCTCCATTGACCAGGTCAGCTTGGAGTGCATTCACTCCCATGTGCCACCTGAACTGATGGCCCTGCTCAAGGGCAAGGAAGTGATGGTCGGCGTCATTGACGTGGCCAGCGACCAGGTGGAGACGGCCGAGGAAGTCGCACAGACCATTGAGACCGCCTTGCGTTTTGTGCCCCGTGAGCGCTTGATTGCCTGCACCAATTGCGGCATGGCCCCTATGAGCCGTGAGGTGGCGGAAGCCAAGCTGCGCGCCTTGGCCCAGGGTGCAGCACTGGCCGCCCAACGCCAGCGTTGAAGGCAGGCCTCAGCATCCCAGCACCAGAAGCCCAACATCAAAAGGCGGGGCTGGCCTCCATTCGCAGCCAACGGCCGTCGTCTGGGTGCTGCAGTTCCAGGACGCGGGCGTGCAGCATCAGGCGCCCGATGCCGGTGCCCTCATCCTCGGTTCGTCCGTAGAAGCGATCACCCAAGATGGGCAGCCCAATCGCACTCAGATGTACCCTCAGCTGGTGGGAGCGCCCGGTGACTGGGGTCAGCCGCAGGCGGCTGAAGGGTTTCCTCAAGTGCTCGGGCAGGCTGGTGTCCAAGGCCGGTGCGGGCACCGGCGGAAGCACGCGGGCGTCGCCCAGCTGGGCATAGTGGGTGACCGAAGGCTTGCCCGCGACGGCGTCGATGCACTGGCGTGGCCGGTGCGGCCAGTCCAAACGCAGGGGCAGGGCGATCACGCCGGTCGGGGATGCGGGCTGCCCCCAAACCAAGGCCTCGTAGGCCTTGCGTATCGTTCGCCGCTCGAACTGCCGCCCCAGTTGGCGGGCTGCCTCTCGGCTGCGGGCGTATGCGATCAGGCCTGATGTGTCCATGTCCAGGCGGTGCACCACCCAAAGCGGGCCATAGGCCTGCTGCAAGCGCAGCAAGGCACTGTCGTGGTGTTCGGGCCTGCGGCCCGGTACCGACAGCAGGCCTGAGGGCTTGTCCACCACCACAAGCCAGGGGTCTGCGTAGACCACCTGGGGCAAGCCCGGTGCGGGCGCATAGACCAAGGGCTCCGGCGGGCTCGGCCATGCTGCGGTGGCTCGGGCGCCTGGGGGCTGCAGAGATTCCCGGCTGTTCGCGTGCGTGGGGCGCATAGGGGGACATTAGCACGCACCGCCCGGGCATCCTCCGGTCTGGTCCACAATGCGGGATGGTGCCGGCTTCCGACACCGGCTTCAGGGGTAGACCGATCCCTGTCGGCTCGTTGTACCGGTGCAGACCCTGCCCCAGCGGCAAGCGATCCAACCGCCCCGTCCACCGACGGGGCCTTTCAGCATGACCAGAATGCCTTTTTCACTTCGGGCCACCGCATGGTGTGCCGGCTTGTTGACCTTGAGCCTGTCGATTCAGGCGCAGACCAGCAGTCCACCGGGCAGTGGCCCGGATGCTCCCCCCAACCCATCGAATGCGGGAACGGGCGCGGCGGGTCAGGGCGGCGCATCCTCGACCACCTCGAACCGCAGCGGCACCACCGCGGCGCCCACCAGTGGCACCCAACGGGTAGACGTCACCAGCGGCCGGCCTTCAGACCAGGCTGAGCGGCGCAATGCGACGGCTTCCAAGATCGTGATCGGCCGGCAGGAACTGGAGCAGTTTGGCGATTCCAACACGTTGGAGATTCTGCGGCGCTTGCCCGGCATCACCATGCCGGGTGCGCCGGGCCGGGGTGGCCCGCCGCGCATGCGAGGCCTGGGTGCAGGCTACACCCAGATCCTGATGGACGGCGAGCGGGTTCCGCCCGGCTTCTCGCTGGAGAACGTGGCGCCAGACCAGATTGAGCGCATTGAAATCCTGCGCGCGCCCACCGCAGAAACCGGCGCTCGCGCCATTGGCGGCACCATCAACATCGTCATGCGCGAGGGCTACCGCCGCCGCCTCAACGATGTGCGCTTGGGCCTGGGCCACGAACGCGGCCAATGGCAGCCCGGGGTGTCCTGGACGCGCAACGACACCATCGGCGAGCGTTGGATCTACAACTTCACGGGTACCGCCTTCAAGCGCGACACGGATGACCGCAATGTGGCCCAAACCACCTCAAGCGACCTGCTGACGGGCCGTACCCTGCTGGCGCAAGAGGAAAGCGCACGCGCCCTGAGCAAGCGCGAAGGCGTGAATGTGAACGGCCGCCTGCAGTGGCGTGGCCAGACCGGCGACTCGGCCCTCATCATGCCGATGTACATCCGATCCACCGGCACCACCGACCGAACCAGCACGCTCACCCAGTCGGTGGGCCTCGCGCCCGCTCCGTACGCCACCAGCGAATCTCACGGCAGTGGCATTTTTGAACTGGCCCGCGTGGGAGCCAACCTCAATCTTCGCTTCGGTGACACCCGCACCGAGTGGCGGGTCAGTGCCAACCGCAACCGGTTTGACAACCAGAACCTGCGCCGCGAGTTCGGCGCAGGCTCGCTCACGCCCTTACGCGTGCTGGACGACGATGCGGCCATCACCGACCGCGGGGCCTCGCTGAACTTCAAGGCCTCTCGCCTGCTGGAGAACCAGCACAGCCTCGTCAGCGGCTTCGAAGTTGAACAAAACCGCCGGGACGAAAACCGCACCACGCTGCAAAACGGCGTGCCGCTGTTGGCGGACTTTGGCGAGAACGTCTCGGCCCGCTCGCAGCGCCTAGCCGCCTATGCCCAGGACGAGTGGAGCTTCAACCCCCAGTGGTCGGCGTATGCTGGCTTGCGCTGGGAGGGCATCAGCACCGAAGGCGACAGTGGGCTGGGCACCAGCCGCAACCGCAGCAGCGTGTGGACACCCTTGGCGCATACGGTTTGGAAGTTCGACCCCAAGGGCCGTGATCAGATCCGCGTCAGCCTCACGCGCAGCTACAAGTCGCCGACCCTGCAGAACCTGATCTCGAGGCCGTCGCTCAACACCCGCTTGCCGGCTCCGGGGCCGAACTCGGCCACACAGGCCGACCGCGCCGGCAACCCAGACCTCAAGCCCGAGTTGGCCACCGGTATCGATGTGGCCATCGAACGCTACCTGTCCAATGGTGGCATCCTCAGCGCCAACGTTTTCCACCGGGAACTCAAGGACTACATCCGCAACGTCACGGCGCTCGAGAGCGTGCCTTGGTCCACCGTGCCGCGTTGGGTGTCGCGTCCACAGAACGTGGGTGGGGCCTACACCCAGGGGGTCGAGCTTGAGGCGAAGTTCCGCCTGACCGACTTCATCGCCCGCGCGCCGCGCATCGATGTGCGCAGCAACCTGAGCGTGTTCAATTCCAAGGTGGATGCGGTTCCGGGGCCCAATGCGCGCCTGGATGAACAGCCCCGCGGCACCTTGAACCTGGGTGGGGACTACCGGGTGCCGGGCCTGCCCTTGAACATTGGCAGCAGCGTCAACCTGACGCCGGGCTACGAGACGCGTGTCACGGAAACCCAGTTCCGGGAAGTGGGCCTGAAGAAGGTGTGGGACGCCTACGCCACCGTCAACCTTAACCCCAACACCCTGCTGCGCCTGACGGCCAGCAACTTCATCGTGCGCGATTACGTCACGGGCAGCGTGGTGGTGACGGAAACCACCCGAGAGGCCGGTCGCCTGGTGGAACGCACCCCGACCAACCTGCGGGTTGGCCTGGAGTTCAAGCTCTAAAGCACTCCTTTCGTTCACGCATGTTGAGTTTTTTCGAGCGCCGCCTGGATCCCTATCCGGCGGCGGAGCCGGCCACGCCGCCTCGCGGTTTTGCGGCCTTCCTGTGGTCGGCCTCGCAGGGCTTGAGGCCCCTGATCTTGGGCATGACGGTCTGCACCGCGGGCATTGGCATGTTCGAGGCCCTGCTGTTCGCCATGTTGGGCCAGGTGGTGGACTGGCTGACGCAAACGCCGGTGGCCGAACTGTGGGCACGTCAACGGTCGAACCTGTTGCTGTTGGGGGGCATTCTGCTGGCCAGCCCCTTGCTGGTGCTGCTGCAGACCCTGATCAAACACCAGGCCCTGGCTGGCAACTTCCCCATGCGCCTGCGTTGGGTGTTCCACCGCCACATGCTGGGCCAGAGCCTGTCGTTCTACCAAGACGAGTTTGCCGGCCGGGTGGCCACCAAGGTGATGC
>RGEP01000160.1 GCA_009918225.1 Betaproteobacteria bacterium
AGAGGCGCTTGTTGATTTCCAACTGCAGGCTGTGGCGGCCGGCTGCCGGGTCGGAGTGGGCCCGCACCAGCTCCACGCCTTTGAAAGGGTCGTTGACCTTGACGCTGTAGCCGTGGCGCTTGAGCTGTTCCTGCACAAAGGCCGTCACCTCAGCGCTGCACGTGGTGCCGTCGCGGTCGCCCAGCACAAAGTCGGCCCGTGGCGTGCCCGCCCCGCCCTCGCCCATCGCACCGGCCACCGCATTCATCGAGTGACAGTTGATGTGCACCACGCGGCCATGGGCGCGGTGTGCTGCGTCCATCAAGTAACGCAGGGCCTGGTGATAGGGCCGGTGGCAGCGCTCGATGCGCGAGCGCACTTCATCCACGGTCAAGCGACGGTTGTAGATCGGCCGTCCGTCGTCCAGGGTTCGCCACAGCAGGGCCTTGCCAAGTGCTCCCTTGCCACTGGGCTCATACACATGAGGCCAGGGTCCCTCGATCAGTTCCAAATCAATATCTCCGGCATGGCGGTTGGCATCCAGGTAGGTCCTGGGGAACTGCGCCGCCAGCAAGGGAATGCCCAGTTCGGCTGCTGGCGCGTACAGCTCATCGATGTACTCGTCTCGCACCAAAGTCATGCGGCATCACACGGCCCGAGTGCGGCGAGTCCAGCACCACCACCGAAGCCGGCTGCACGGGGCCGTGCACCACCAACACATCGGCCGGCGCCCAGTCAAACCCAAGAGAATCAGACGTCTTCATGTTCATAAGAGCTCCCCAGGACCCAGCAGGCCTCAATGCCCCGCGCAATAAAAGTGCGGATCGGTCGACAAGAGCCCCGGCCCAGCCTGTCCTTCAAAGAACAACGGTGCACGCGGCCGTTTGCGCGAGACGATTTCCGCCAAGGTAGCGGCCTCATACAGGCGACCGTTTTGCATCACGTGGCTGATGCGGTCGCTTTGGCGGATGTCCTTGAGCACATCACCCTCAATCACCACCAAGTCAGCCAACTTGCCGGCCTCCAAGCTGCCCAGGTCGGCATCCATGCCGAAGTGACGCGCCGGATTGAGGGTGGCCGTGCGCAGCGCCTCCAGGGGGCTCATGCCGCCCAAGGCAAACATCCACATTTCCCAGTGGCTGCCCAAACCTTCGCGTTGGCCGTGCGCGCCAATCATGGCTGGCACCCCAGCGCGCTGCAGCTCGGTGGCGGTGCGCGCCACCCGAATCACATTGAAGTCTTCCTCGGGCGCCGTGGGCCGGCGAACAGAACGCGACTGCAGGATGCCCGGTGGCACAAAGCGGCCCAGCAGCGGGTGTTGCCAGACATCGGTTCGGGCGTACCAGTAGTGCTCGCCATCAAGCCCGCCATAGGCCACGTTCAGCGTGGGCGTGTATCCCACCCGGGTCTGGCTCCACAGCTGCTTGACGTCGTCGTACACGATGTCAATGGGCAGGGCATGCTCCAAGCCGGTGTGGCCATCCACCACCTGCGCCATGTTTTGCTGGAACATGCTGGCCCCTTCGGGCACCACCATCATCTGGGTGCGGCGCGCCGCTTCCAGAATCATTTGCCGCTGCTCACGACGCGGCTGGTTGTAGCTCTTGACGCTGATGGCGCCATTTTCCTTTTGCCGGTTCAGGTGCGTCAGGGCATCGTCCAGGTTATTCACCACCGCGTTGGAGCCGCCCTTGGCGCCGTACAGGATCGAGCCGGTGCTGAAGATGCGCGGGCCCAAGACCTGCCCGGTTCGTTGCAACTCGGCCTGCGCAAAGATGTGGTCGTTGCGGTTGCTGGGGTCGTGCAGTGCGGTCACGCCAAAGGCCAGGGAGGCCAAGTTGACCCAGCTTTGCTGCGGAACGATGCCGTCTTCGCCCATGGCCCCGTGCCAGTGCGCGTCAATAAAGCCCGGCACGATGGTCTTGCCGCGCAGGTCCACGCGCCGCGCATCAGCAGGAATGGCCACTTGAGCCGCCGGCCCAATAGCGGCAATGCGGTTTCCGTCGATCAACACCACCGCGTCTTCAATCACCTCCTCAGGCTGCGCCGCGCGCATCGTGGCCACCCGCGCGCCCACCAAGGCGATACGGCCCTGCGGCCGGTCCGTGGTGGCCGTCAGGCCGATGTGGCGGCCTTGGCTGGGCGGCTTGAAGGCCTGGGCCTCGCCTCCTGCTGAGGCGGCCTGCCCCGCGCCGCTCACGGGGAAGGCTTGGGCCAGCGGCACGCTGAACAGCCGCGGGCCCATGCTGAAGTGGGCGGTGCGTGAATCCCCACTGAAGTGCAGGTGTTGCCCGGCATCGTGGCTCAAGCGCTTGACGGGCAAGCCCTCCATGCGGGCTGCAATCGTCAGGGGTTTGCCGGTTTGCGGCAGGGGCAGCACATAGGCGTGGAACCGGTCGATGAAGCCCAGCCAGCGCCCATCGGGCGAGACGCTGTACTCGCCGATGAACTCGCCGCGCGCCACTTCGGTCTCCTCGCCACTGTTCAGGCGCACGCGCCAAAGGGCTCGGCGCCATTCGACCTCGCTGATCATGCTGCTGCGGGTGATGAACACCTCATCGGCCTTGGCACCAAACTGTGGCGTATCGCCCTCTCGGCTGATGCGCCGCGGCGTGCCACTGCCGTCAGCCTGGGCGATGTAAACACCGGTCTCCAAGCCGTGCCAGGGCGAGAGCAAAACGCTGCCGCGCGACTTCACGTACACCACCTGCCGACCGTCGGGCGAAAAACGCGGCGTCAGGTACTTGCCCGGCTCAGGCGTCACCACCGTCTCGCGGCCGCTGGCCAGGTCGCGCACCCGCACCCTTCCCATCTGGCGGTCGTCCCAACTCACGTACACCACACGCCGCCCGTCGCGGCTGAGGCTGGGCTGAAATTCGAAGTGTTCACTTTGGGTGGTGAGTCGCCGAGCGGGGGCATCTTCACGCTCCAGGCTGCGTTGCCACAACTGGCCCAAGGCCGAATACACCGCAAAGCGACCATCCGGGGCCACCTGCACATGGCGCAGCTGCCGCACCTCGAAGGTGTCCGGGGCCACGGTTTGCTTGACCCGTAGGGCCTCGCGCACCTCGCGTGTGTGCTGCACATGGAAGGGAATCTCGCGGGCCTGACCGCTTTGTGCATGCACCCGCCACAGCTTGCCCTGCGCCCACACCACCAGCTGTTGTGAGTCCGGCATCCACGCGAACCCAGGGTACACGCCGTACACACTCCAGGCTTCTTGCAGGTCGCGGCTCAAGCCACCCCACAGCGCGCGCTCAGCTCCGGTCTGCAGGTTCTTGATGAACAGGGTGCTTTGGTTGCGAACCCGCCGCACGAAAGCCAGGTGCTGACCATCCGGCGAGGGCACCGGGCGCACTGCGCCGCCGGGGCCGGTCACAAAGGCCTCGGTGTGACCATCGCTGAGGTCTTGCCTGAAGATGCGAAAGATCTCCTTGTTGGAATCCTTGTTGTACTCAAAGCTGTTGCCCGGGGTGGTGTCACGCGAGTAGTACAGGTGCCGTGCATCCGGTGAAATCGCAGGCTCGCCCAGGTCCTTCTGCCAGTTCGGCTTTTCGTTTAGCGCCACGCCCTTTCCACCATCCAGGTGGTACAGCCAGATCTCGCCCGAGCCCATAGACCGGGTGCCAAAGTAATGCTTGCGGGCCAAAACATAGTGGCCACTGGGGTGCCACACCGGGTTGTTGAGCAGCCGCTCGGGCTCGCTTGTGATGGCGCGCGCGCCGCTGCCATCCAAGTTCATCACCCAAATGTTGTCGCCGCCCCCGGCGTCCGACACAAAGGCCAGCTGACGGCCGTCCGGCGAAAAGCGCGCCTGGTGTTCCCAAGCGATGGAGCTGGTCAAGGGCTTGGCCTGGCCGCCTTCAATGGGCAGCAGGTACAGGTCGCCCAGCAGGTCAAACACCAGGGTCTTGCCGTCAGGGCTCACGTCCACGCTCATCCAGGTGCCGGTTCGCGTGTCAATCCGCACGGTGCGGGCCTCGCCTGGGGGTTGGTTGACATTCCAGCCCGGTTTCGGGGCTTGGGCCATCAGGGGGCTACCCAAGAAAACGGCCAGGGCCATGCCCAGGCCAGCGGTGCAGCGGACAAAAGAACGGGTGCGAAGGCTCATGACGGTTCCCATCTGAAACTCGGCCGATTCTGCCCACTTTGGGCTTGGCGCTCAGAAATGACGGTTCGGTGAAGACTCGGGTTTATCCTTGGGCCTATGAACACCGCGCACCCCGACCCCCATCCCGCTCCCACCCTGGAAGTGCTGCCGCGCGACCTGAGCGCCTACCGCAGCGGCAACACCGGCGTGGACTATGTGCACCGCTTTGACAGCGGCCGGCCCGGCCCGCATGTGCTGATCAACGCCTTGACGCATGGCAACGAGTTCTGCGGCATGGTGGCGGCCTGCCACCTGCTCGACTCCGGCGTGCGGCCGCTGCAGGGCACACTGACCATCAGCTTTGCCAATGTGGCGGCCTACGAAAGCTTCGACCCACTAGACCCCTTCAAGAGCCGCCAGATCGACCACAACCTCAACCGCATCTGGTCATCCGAGTGGCTGGAGGGCTCTCAGGACAGCGTCGAGCTGCGCCGCGCCCGACAGCTGCGGCCGGTGGTAGCAGCTGCCGACCACATCCTGGACATCCACTCCACGAGCCAAGATGTGCTGCCCTTTTGGGTCTACCCCCACTTCGCGCGCAACGCGGCCGTGGCCATGGCCCTGCCCCTGCCCACGGTGCACCTGGTCATGCCCAAGGGCCTGGGCTCGGGTTGTCCGGTGATCCAACATGG
>RGEP01000017.1 GCA_009918225.1 Betaproteobacteria bacterium
GCTCATCACCAAGCGCACCTTCTCGAGGTCGACGCCCACCGCATCAGCGGCAATTTGGCGATAGATGCCGTCGTTGCCCTGCCCCTGCTCGCCCACGCTCACGCTCACGCTGACGGCGCCCGACGGGTCAAGGCGAATCACGCAGCCATCTTGTGAGGCGATGCGCGCACCGCCCACGCCGTAGAAAGCCGCGCTGGGGTTGGTCAGCTCAATCAGTGCCGCAAAGCCGATGCCGCGGTAGATGCCTTGTTGCCTCAAAGACTCCACTTCCGCCTTGAGCTTGGGGTAGTCCATCAGGGCTTCTATCTTTTGCAGACAAGCCTCGTGCGACAAGATTTCCAGCTTGATCCCGCTGGCACCCGTGGCCGGATAGGCATCATCGGGAATCACGTTTTTCTTTCGGATCTCCAAGGCGTCCATGCCGATGGCCCGAGCCGCCAGGTCCACCAAGCCTTCGGTGACCGCACAGGCAATGGGGTGCCCCACGCCGCGGTACTGGCAGGTGGGCGTCTTGTTCTGGAACACCACCTTCAAGTGCGCGCGGTAATGCTGGTGTTTGTAGGGCCCGCCCACGAGGTTGACCACTTGGTTGCCCTCAATGGCACTGGTGCGCGGAAACATGGAATAAGGGCCAATGCCGGTGAGGTCGTCCATCTCA
Source organism: Betaproteobacteria bacterium (assembly GCA_009918225.1). Taxonomy (GTDB): domain Bacteria; phylum Pseudomonadota; class Gammaproteobacteria; order Burkholderiales; family Burkholderiaceae_C; genus RFTU01. The sequence continues at coordinate 659 of RGEP01000017.1, forward strand.
AAACCAACGATCTCTCCGCTCTTCTTAACCCCAATCCGGGCGGTGACGCGGTGGTGGCGCGCATGGATATCGCTGGTGAAGCTCTCCAGCCGATCGGCTACAAACTTCACCGGGCGGCGGCACATCATCGACAAGGCCACGGTGGCGAAGTCATCGGGATACGCATGCACCTTGATGCCGAACGAGCCCCCCACTTCCTTGCAGATGACCCGGATGTCAGACTCAGCCAACCCGAACTGCCGCGCATACAGGTCCTGCATCATGTGCGGCGCCTGGAACGAGTGGTACACGGTGAGCTTTTGCTCAGCGGGGTGCCAGTGGGCAATCTGACACCTGGGCTCCAGCGTGACGCCGGTGTGGCGTCCGAAGTGGAACGTGGTGCCCACCACGGCATCGGCGCCCGCAAATGCAGCGTCCACGTCGCCCACGTTCAGGCTTCGGGTGAAACACAGGTTGTCGCCCAACTCCGAGTGGATCAGTGGCGTGGCCGGGTCCAGGGCGGTTTCCATGTCCACCACGGGCGGCAGCTCCTCGAACTCCACATCAATGAGCTGCAGGGCGTCTTCGGCCTGTTCGCGCGTTTCGGCCACCACCGCCACCACCGGCTCACCCTGCCAACACACCCGGTCCAGGGCCATGGGGTACTGCGGTGCGCTCTTCATACCGGCCAAGTGGGCCAGCGTGGCCACCCAGGGTTTGCAGTAGGCCGTCAGGTCGTGCCCATCGGCCACCAGAATCACACCGGGCATGCGGCGGGCTTCATCGGCATGGATGCGCAGAACCTTGGCGTGGGCCAGCGGGCTGCGCCAGTACACCACATGGGCCATGCGCGGCAGCTCGATGTCATCGATGTAAGTCCCCTGCCCTTGCACCAGCTTGCGCGCACTCGGTCGTTCACTGCTGGCCCCGATGTAGCGCGGATCTTCGGTGACGGGCGGCAGGGGCTGATCTTCATGCCGGGTCTGGGGCCGTTCTTCAACTTCGGTGCCGGCCCTTGGGGCGGGCGTCTTCAAGTCGGTGGCGGTGTTCATGGTCATCGGTCTCCAGGGCCTCAGGGCTGCGGATGTCAGGTCAGGGCGTCAGGGCTCAGGCAGCGCGCTGTTGGGCCCGTTGTGCCAAGGTGTCGCAAACCGCGTCCACAATGGCGTGATAACCGGTGCAACGGCAGTAGTTGCCGCTCATCCACTCGCGCACCTCGGCCCGGGTGGCATTGGGTTTGGTCTCCAAAAGCTCCTTGGCTGCCATCACCATGCCCGGTGTGCAGAATCCGCACTGCAAGGCGTTGTGTCGAACAAAGGCGTCCTGCAGGTCGCGAACATCGCCGTCTTCGCTCAGACCTTCGATGGTGCGCACCTGGCGGCCCTGTGTCTGCACGGCCAGGGTCAAGCAACCCCGAACAATCTTGCCGTCCACCTCGACGGTGCACGCACCGCAGACCCCATGCTCACAACCCAGGTGCGAGCCCTTGAGGCCCAGATCGTTGCGAACAAAGTCCACCAAATGCTGTCGCGGTTGCACGCTGCAGCAATGTGACTGACCGTTGACGGTCACGTTCAATGTCTGTAAGTCGGCCATGATGGGGGGCTCCAGGTGAATCGGCGTTCAGGCAGCCAGCGCTGCGCGGCTGGCATCGGCGGCCTGCAGCAGGCGCTTGAGCAGCACCGTGGCCAGGTGGCGCTTGGTGTCAGCGCTGTGGGTGAGGTCAGGCAAGGGGTCGAGCTCGGCCCGTAAGGAAGCCGCCGCAATCTCGATGGCAGCAGCATCCAAGACCTTGCCCGCCAGTACGGCCTCGGTCTTGGGCGCACGCAGGGGTTTGACCCCCATGCCCAAGAGACCCAGATTCACACGCAGGGCCTTGCGGCCCTCGAACCGCGCCGACACGGCCAGGCCAGCAACCGCGTAGTCGCCGTGCCGCCGCGCCAATTCATCGAAGGCGAACCAGTCGGCGGTGGTGGCCACCGGCACATCGGCGCCGATCACGATTTCGTCGGCCTGCAGGTCGGTGGTGTAGAGGTCTTGGAAGAAATCCGTGGCGCGAATGTGGCGCTGGCCGCGGGGGCCTTGCACATGGACATGGCCATCCAGGGCCACCAGGCAGCAGGGCCACTCGGCAGCCGGATCGCCGTAGGCAATGGACCCGCCCCAGGTGCCTGAATTGCGGATGGCGCGGTGGGCGATGTGGGGGGCGGCGCTGGCCAGCATGGGCGCCGCTTCGGCCACCAAGGCTGACTCTTCCACTTGCGTGTGGGTGGCCAGCGCGCCGATGTACAGGCGATCGCCCCGGCGCTCGATGCTCGACAGGCCCGGCAGCCCCGTGATGTCAATGAGCAGCTTGGGGTCGGACAGCCGCATGTTGAGTGTGGCCACCAAGGTCTGCCCGCCGGCCATGATGCGTGCATCGAGGCCATGCTGCGCCAGCAGTGCCAGCGCCTGCTCGATTGTGCTCGGCTTGCAGTAGTCGAAGGCGGCAGCTTTCATGCATCGTCTCCTGGGGCCCTAGGCGGACCCGGGTTTCCACGGGGGATGTTTGTTTACCAGGCGGTCAACAATCCTAGTGGCTATTGAATTCTGGGTAAATAGCGTGCGGCTACCCAAAAACCCTGAACCTTCCAAACCGCTTCCCACCGGACGCTTGCTGGCTCCTCAAGGCCCCACGCCCAGACGCCGTTTGGGCACGGCCGAGCGGTCCAAGCAAATCCTTGACGGCGCCATTCAGTTCTTCGCTCTGCACGGGCTGGATGGGCAGCTCCGCGACCTGGCCAAAAGCATCGGCATCACACACGCCCTGCTGTACCACTACTTCCCCACCAAGCAAGCGCTGATCGATGCGGTGTACCAAGAGGTGTTTGCCGAACGTTGGAACCCGTGGTGGGATGAACTGCTGGACGATGAGGATTCGACAGTCGAAGACAAGCTCACCGCTTTTTATGAGGACTACATCAACCAGGCCCTCACAAAAGACTTTGTCCGAATCCTGGTGTTTTCGGGCCTGACGGATCGGACCATCACCGACCGATTCTTCAACATGCTGCGCCAACGCCTGTTCCCGCGATTGATTCGTGAAACCCGCCGCCACCGAGGCGCTTCGCTGCGCGGCAAGCCCAGCCGGCGCGAGCTGGAACTGCTCACGGGATTGCACGGCGGCTTTTTCTATATCCCTTTGCAGCGCTGGGTCTACGGCCAAGCCGTGTACGGCGCTCCAGTACCCGAGTCATACGATGGCGCCTTCGTCCGCGATCGGGTCAGGGCTTACCTGCTTGCGACCGAAATCCTTTTCACCGCCGGGACAGCAGTTCCGGCATCCCCCGTGCGGCGCAACACGCGCCGATCTTTAGCCCGAAGTCCCAAGGAGACGACATGAACTTCAAAAAACTCGCGCTGACCGGGGCGATCGCCCTGGGCACTACCCTCACCTCGCTGGCGGCCTATGCCCAGCAAACCATCACGGTGAACATCGGATCGAGCCATCCCGTGACCAACATCTGGGCCTACGCCATGAAAGAGGTGTTTCAGCCTGAGGTCGACCGGCTGCTCAAGGAAGGTGGCAACAAGTTTCAAATCCGCTGGCGCGAGAACTACGGCGGCACGCTGTACAAGTTCAATGAAACACGGGCTGCGGTGAAGGACGGCATCGTCGATGTGGGCATGGTGGGTACGGTCTGGGAAAACTCGGCCATGCCGCTGCAAAACGTAACCTACTTCACGCCGTTTGCGACCACCAACCACGAGATGCTGATCGAGATCTTCGACAAGCTCAATGCCAACCACCCGGCGCTCAAGGCCAGCTGGACCGCCCAGAACATGGTGCCGCTGTCATCCTTGATCACCGACAGCTATGACGTGTACGCGAACTTCCCCATCACCAATATGGCCGCGCTGCAGAACAAGAAGATCCATGCGCCGGGAACCTCGGCCAACTGGATGCGCGACACGGGCGCCACGCCGGTAGAAGGTGCGCTGACCACGTACTACACCAACATCCAAACTGGCGTGACGCAAGGTGCCTTGAGCTTTGCCAGCGGCATCGGCCCGGCTCGGGTGTATGAAGTTGCCAAGCACCTCACACGGGTGGACATCGGCGCCATGTACTTTGGAAGTGTGGCGGCCAACAAGAGCTTCTACGACAAGCTGCCCAAGGACGTGCAAGACGCCTTCATCAAGGCGGGCCAGGCGACCTCGGCGGCCCATGGCAAACACGTCACCCGCTCTGCAGCCACCGCGATGGATACCATGAAGGCTGCGGGTCTGCAGATCACCGACTTGCCGGCGGCTGAGCGCAACAAGTGGATCAATGGCCTGCCCGATATCATCAGCCCGTGGCTGCAAACCACTGGTGACGCCGGCAAATCAGTGCTGCGCGCCTATTTCGATGAGCTGCGTGCTCGCGGCGTGAAGCCCTTGCGCGATTGGGACAAAGCAGCACGCTGATCACAGCTCTGAAGCTGGGTACTGAGGCCTGGAGCGGCGCATGCGCACCGGTTCAGGCCTCACACTGTGAACTGGAGCCCGACCGTGGCAGCTGAAACTGATTTGGACGCACCGCCCCAGGCGTCGCGTCACCCGCTTGACCTACCAGCCAATCTGCTGGCCTCGCTTGGCACGGTCTGGATCTTTGTGATCATGTGTCTCGTCGTGGCCGATGTGATCGGGCGGGACTTCCTGGATGCCCCCATCACCGGGGTCGCCGAGTTCTCGGCGCGGTCAGTGGCCTCCATCGTGTTTCTTCAATTGGCAGCTGCGATTTGCAGCAGCCGCATGACCCGCAGCGACTTCCTGCTCAACATCATCGGCAAGCGGTCAACAGCCGCCGTCAAGGCCCTGGATGTCTTCAACGCCCTGGTCGGTGCGGCCTTGTTTTCGGCATTGGCGATGATTGCATGGCCCGAACTGCAGGGTTCGCTGGCCTCGGCCGAGTTCTATGGCGTGCAGGGGGTCTACAGCGTGCCCGCCTGGCCATTTAGAGGCTTGATCGTGGCTGGATCGGCTGCTGCTGCACTTTGCTACCTGCTCAGCATCCCCGGAATTCTGGCTCGCCATGCAGCGGTGCCTTCATCGGAAGACCCACTGGGAGGCCGAACATGAGCGATCTCGGTCTGGGTGGTTTGTTGATCGGCGGGCTGGTGTTGCTCGTGCTGCTGGGCGTCCACATTGGTGTGGCGCTGCTGGCTGTTGGCTTCTTCGGCGTCTGGTTGGTTCGCGACAACATCGACATGGCCATGCGGCTGTTGTACATGGCCGCCTACAACGGCATCGCAGACTACATCTTTGCCACCATTCCCCTGTTCGTCCTGATGGGCTTGCTCGTCAGCATTTCCAATGTCGGGAAAGACACCTTCACGGTGGCGGAGTACCTGCTGCGCCGGGTGCGTGGCGGCTTGGGTGTGGCCACCGTGGCAGCCAACACGGTGTTCGCGGCGGTTACCGGCGTGTCAATCGCCTCGGCTGCGGTGTTCACCCGGGTGGCCGTGCCCGAAATGGTTCGACACGGATACAAAACCACATTTGCAACCGGTACGGTAGCCGGCAGCTCGGTGTTGGGCATGATGATCCCACCGAGCTTGTTAATGATCATCTACGGCGTCCTGGCCGAGCAGTCCATTGGCACCTTGTTCATTGCGGGCGTGATCCCAGGATTCCTGCTGGCCATCGTCTTCGCCGCGATGATCATGCTGATGGCCCGATACACGCCAGGAACGGTCTTCGACCTGCAAAAGCAAATCGCGCAGCGCCGGGAACACCAGATTGAGCTGACGCTGACCAAGCTCGAGATGGCTTCCAAGCTGGTACCCATTGCCGCGTTGGTGGCCCTGGTACTCGGCGGGCTCTACTCGGGGTTCTTCACGCCCACCGAGGCCGGCGGTGTGGGTGCAGCGGGTGCGCTGTTGATCGCCCTGTTGCGCCGCTCGCTGGGACAGGGCAACCTGTGGCGTGTGTTGCACGAAACCGGCAGCGTGTCCTGCACCATTCTGATCTTGCTGGTCGCAGCGGCCTTCTACAGCCGGATGCTCAGCGTGGCCGGTGTACCGGTGGCGATCTCTGAGCTGGTTCGAGACGCAGGCCTGGGGCCATACGGCTTCCTCACGCTCTACATCGGCATTGTGTTGTTGCTGGGCATGATCCTGGACTCCAGCTCGATAATGGGCTTGTTGACCCCACCGTTTGGCATCTCGGTGTTCACGGTCAAGTCCACCCTCAACGACCCCAAAGTGTCGGTGGAGAGCATCTTTGCCGGGGCTATGCCCTTTGTGGCCGCCATGTTCCTGGTGCTGATCCTGGTCTGCGCCTTCCCATGGCTTTCACTGGCGCTGACGTGATGCGGGCGGCTTGAGGGGCCCGGGGCAACGCATGCCTGGGTGGGGCCGGTGGTGCCGGTCACAACCCCTTAAGCAGTGTTGATTTCGATTGACGTCCAGTGATGCGTACACGGACACTTTGCTGGCGGGCAGTGGTTGGGTGCCCAGTGCAAGCCGAAGTGGACCGTTAGGCCGGAAGGACCATCATGACGATTTCCGAAGTCTCCACCCCCGTTGCCTTGAAGCGCCGCACCCTTGAGGACAAAACCGTGCGCTTGTTGGCTGAACACGCCGGCAAGATCTACTTGGGACTGTTGGTATTGGCTGTGCTGGTTGGGCGGCGACGTCACCACCGCACGGTCGCGCACCCGGTGCGTGGCCTGCACGTCGACCACCCAGACCAGTCCATCGCCGACGGTGCCGGTGCTGCAGGCATCGAACACCGCTTCGCGTATGGGGTGGACCATGCTCTCTTCGCACAAGACGCACACCAAGACCTTGGGCGAAAACTCGGTGAGCTCTTCCCGCACCGTTCGCTTGACCAGGGCCGCCGGTGCGGTAAACCCATCAGCGCTCCAAACCGTCACCCCCGGAAAGTTGGGAATGGCGCGCAAAGCATCGCGCAAGCGGGGCAAGCGGCTGGGCCGCACGATGGCGCGAACTTCTTTCATGCTCATGATGTTCTCCAGGGACTTCAAGCTTCAACCGCGCGGTCGTCGAACCAGCGGTACAGGGTGGGCAACACGACCAGGGTCAACAAGGTCGAGGACAACAGGCCGCCGATGACCACGATGGCCAGCGGACGCTGAACCTCGGAACCCGGACCGGTGGCGAACAGGAAGGGCACCAGACCCAGCAGCGCGACGGTGGCGGTCATCATCACGGGCCGAAACCGCTGTACACAGCCCTCGCGTACCGCCTTGGCCAGCTCGACACCATCTTCACGCAAGCGCTTGATGCAGGTGACCAGTACCACCCCGTTGAGCACGGCGATGCCCCACAAGGCGATGAACCCCACCGACGCCGGCACGCTCAGGTACTCACCCGTGATGAACAGCCCGATGACGCCGCCGATCGAGGCGAAGGGCAGCACCATGATGATCAAAGCAGCCAACTTCACCGAGTTGAACAGCAGGAACAGCAAGAAAAAGATAGCCGCGATCGTCAGGGGCACGATGATGGCCAAGGTGCCCATGGCGCGCTCCATGTTCTCGAACTGCCCGCCGTAAACGAAGCGATATCCTTCGGGCAAGCGAACCTCGGTATCGAGCTTTTGCTGCACCTCGGCCACAAAGCCCGCCAGGTCTCGGCCCTCCACATTGGCGCCCACCACCACCCGGCGCTTGCCGCTTTCCCGGCTGATTTGTGCTGGCCCGTCGACCAACTCGATGCGTGCCAAGCTGCTCAAGGGCAGTTGTGCACCATCAGGCGCATGGACCACCAGCTTGCCGATGGCCTCCACCGAGCTGCGCCGCTCTGCGGGGAAGCGCACCGTCACGCTGTAGCGGCGCTCGCCTTCGTACACGGTGGTGACGTCCTTACCGCCTACGGCCGTCTCGATCAAGGCCTGCACATCGGCCACATTGACCCCGTGCCGTGCGATGGCCTTGCGGTCAATCTCAATGGTGAGCGCCTGCTGGCCGGACAAACGCTCGATGCGGATGTCTTTGCTGCCCGGCACGCTGCGCAGAATACGCGCCACTTGCTCCGACAAGTCCCTCAAGGTCTTCAGATCATCCCCAAACACCTTGATGGCCAACTGAGAGCGTACGCCGGTGACCATTTCATCCACCCGTTCGGAAATAGGCTGAGACAGGACGATCTGCACGCCCGGAATGGTGGAAAGACGTTGGCGTATGTCCTCATCGATCTCGTCTTGCGTGCGGCCCGACTTGGGATCCAGCAGGACGATGGGGTCACTCTCGTTGGGGCCGGCCGGGTCTGCTGGCGACTCTCCTCGACCGAGCTTGGACACCACCATCTTCACACCGGGCACCTCGGAGATGGACTTCATGGCTGCCATTTCCATCTTCACCGACTCATCCAAGGAGATGCTGGGCACGCGGTTGATCTGCGGCGTCAGTGCACCTTCCTTCATGATGGGCATGAAGCTCTTGCCCAAGAAGGGGAACAGGGCCACTGATCCCACCAGCAAGGCCAGGGCCACGATGATGGTCTTCTTGCCATTGCCCATGGCGCGGTCCAACAAGCTCAGATAGTGGCGCTTGAGAAACGCAATCAGCCGTGTATCGTGGTCTGCACCGCCCTTAAGGAAGTATGAACACAGCACCGGGGACAGGAACAGCGAAACGATGAGCGAGACGGCCAGCGCAATCGCGATCGTCATGGCCAGAGGCGCAAACATCTTGCCCTCGATCCCCTGCAGCGTCATCAGCGGCAGGAACACCAAGATGATGATGGCGATGCCAAAGATGGTGGGGGTGGCCACCTCTTTTGTGGCCTCCAGAACCGTCCGAACCCGCTCTCCCACTGAGTGCCCTGCATGACCCAAGCGGTGGTAAACGTTCTCCACCACCACCACCGTTGCATCCACCATCAAACCAATGGCAATGGCCAATCCTCCTAGGGACATGAGGTTGGCCGACAAGCCCTGCTGGTTCATGACGATGAAGGTGGTGAGGGGCGCAATGATGAGCGTGGCCACCACGATCAGGCTGGAGCGCACATCGCCCAGGAAGATGAACAGGATGACAATGACCAGGAAGATGCCCTCGATCAACACCTTGCCCACCGTCCACAGCGCAGCATCCACCAGATCGGTGCGGTCGTAGTACGGCACGATCTTCAAGCCGTCGGGCAGCATGCCCTTGGCATTGATCTCCTCGACCCGCTCCTTGACCCGACCGACGACTTCCTTGGCGTTCCCGCCGCGCATCATGAGCACGATGCCCGAAACTGCTTCGGTGTAGCCGCCCTTGATGATGGCGCCTTGGCGAACCTCGTGGCCAATCTGCACCGTGGCCACATCCTTGATGTAGACCGGCAGGCCACCCTGCTCCTTGACGACGATGTTGCCGATATCTTCTAGGGTTCGAATCAAACCCACCCCACGGATGAGGTACTGCTCCTGAACCTGGGGCAGGATGCCGCCACTGGCGTTGGAGTTGTTGTCGGCGATGGCTTGAACCACCTGCTGAACCGACAAGCCATAGTGGCGCAGGCGACCCGGGTCTACCAAGGCTTGATACTGCTTGACATAGCCGCCTTGTGAATTGATCTCGGCCACGCCCGGAATCGAGCGCAACAGGGGCCGCACCACCCAATCCTGCACGGTGCGGCGTTCCATCAGCTCTTCCTGCGTCAGAGGTCGCTGGCCGTCATCAGGCCGCTCCAGGGTGTACTGATACACCTCCCCCAGGCCTGTGGATACCGGGCCCAGAATGGGCACGATCCCCTGCGGCATGCGTGGCGTCACTTCCAACAGGCGCTCCATCACCAGCTGCCGCGCAAAGTACACGTCGGTCGCGTCGGTGAACACCAGGGTGATGATGGACAAGCCGCTCTTGTTGAGAGACCTCATCTCTGTCAGGCCCGGCAGGCCTGTCATGGCGATCTCCAAGGGAACCGTCACGAAGCGCTCGATTTCCTCAGGTGACCGGCCAGGGGCCTCGGTCGCCACCTGGACTTGAACATTGGTCACATCGGGAAAGGCGTCGATCGACAGCTTGGTTGCTTCACGCAGACCAAAGCCACACATCACCAGGGCGATGACGACCACCACCAGGCGCTGGGCCAGCGCCGCTCGAATCATGTTGGCGATCATGGTCGGGCTTACTCCAACTCAGCGCGCTTGCGCTCGTTGTTCAGATGGAAGGCCCCTTGTGCCACCACGCGCTGGCCTTCACGCAAGCCTTCGTGCACGGGACGCAGGCCTTCCACGGCGGCACCCAGCCGAACCGGGATCAATCGGTACTGCCCCTGTCCCTCCTCGACAAACACGTGGTCCTTGTCTTGCTCACGAACCACCGCCGTGGCGGGGATGGCCAGCACCCTCTCGGCGGCCGCTGAGATGCGCATGGTGGCCAACATCTGCGGCTTGAGCGCGCGGCCCATGTTTTCAACCTCGGTTCGGATGGCCACCGTTCGGGTGTCGGGGTTGACGGTGTCACCCACAAAAATGATGCGGCCGGTCCAGCGCTGCTGCCCCAGTGCCGGCACCTGGACCTCTACGGCCTGCCCCACTTGTACGGCGCGCGCCGTTTGCTCCGGCAAGCCCCCCACCACCCACACCCGGCTGAGGTCGGCCACGGTGAACAAAGGGTCGCCTGGCTGGGCGACCTGTCCAGGGCTGACCTTGCGCTCGATCACGGTACCGGCCAAGGTGGAGCTCACCGCCGCATAGGGCACCAGTTGACCCTGCTGGCGCAGCCGGCTCACCGCGTCAGCCGGCACACCCATCATTTGCAGCTGGTCTTGAGCGGCCTTGAGCTCGGCGCTGGCGATGGCCAGTTCTGACTGCCGACGCTGCAACTCCGCTGAACCAATCACATCGGCACGCAGCAACTGCTGGGCCCGGTCTTCGGCTCGCTCGGCCAACTCCCGATTGGCATTTGCCCTCAGATAGGCCAACTGCGCTTGGGCCAACTCTGGGCTGGAAACCTGAGCCATGGCTTGTCCGCGGGACACCCGGTCACCCACATCCACCAAGACCTCGGTCACGCGCCCCGTCACCGCAGCCCCAATGCGCGCCACCTTCTGCTCGTTCGCTTCGATACGCCCGGCCACCTCTTGGATGGTGGCCAGGTCATGGTGACTCACGGGCACCGACTGGAATCGGTCCCGCATCTCCTGCTTCACACTCACGCGCATGGCATCTTCGCCCGTGGCAGCGCCTGGCGCAGTGGCCGATGTACCGGAGCCGGCTTTGCCAGTCGTGGGCTTGGCGGCGTCTCCGCAAGCGGCCAAGGCCATGACGCACACGGCGGCCAAGATCAGTGGCTTGAAAGGAATGGAAGACAGGTTCATGTCGAAAAAGGTGTTGGGCACAGCGATGCTCTGTGCGAAGTTCGGAGCCAGGATGGGCTGATCTGATTCAGGTTCTGCAGGTGTCTTGATGGCCTTAGGGAGGAGAGCTGGCATGGCGCCCCTCCAGCCTTTCGATTTCGATCAAGGCGGCTTGCGCCTCGTAGCGCGCCTGTATCAGGTCGGCCCTCAGAGAGCGCAGCACGCGCTGTGCATCCAACACATCCAAAATGCCGCGCTCGCCAAACCGCCAGGCCGCCTCAGCGACCCGAACGGCCGCCTCAGCCTCTGCCACCGCACCTTGGCTCAGGGCCCGCACACGGGCTTGGGCCATTTCCAGCGAGGTACGGGCCATCTGCAGCTCTTGGAGCAGTTCAGCACGACGCCCATCCAAGGCGGCTTGGGCACGCGCGACTTCCAGTTGTGCCTGGGCGATCGGGCCTTGCTTGCGGTCCCACAGCGGCCCTCGGGCTCACGGCTTCGGCTGGCTACCACGTCCACTGAAGGCCACACGGACGAACGCGCCTGCGAAAGCGACGCGCCAGACTGGCGCATGACCTGCTGCAAGAGGGCGAGTTCAGGATTGCCCTCAAGCCCCCGGTCTTCATTGCGGGCGGCCATCAGCTCGGCAATCTCCAGAACCGCCCCTGGCGCCAACACCCACTGCGAGGGCAATTGGCCACCCGCCATGCGGTTCAGGGCCAAGCGAACCTGGTCCACCTGCAGGCGCGACTGCTGAAGGCGCTGGCGAGCCACCACCAATTCCGCATCCGATTTGATGAGGTCGTAGCGGGCTGCCTCACCCAGCTCCACACGGCGGCGCACACGGTCGCGCACCTGTTCCAGCAAGGCCAGCGCCTCGGCATAGGCCTGCACCTCGTTCTGGCGCAGACCCAGCTCAATCACCAGGGTTCGGGCACGCGCAGCGACGTCGTTTCTCACCAGGCCGCGCTGCTGCCGAGCCACATCCACGCCGGCTTCAGCCGCTGCTCGTCGCGCTTGTCGCAGCCAGGGATTCTCCAAAGGTTGCGCCACCACCATGGCCGCGCTGTCTCCCGGCAAACCACCGCCAGTCAACGCGCGGGTCCGTCCGGTCTGCCAGTCGATCCTGGGGTTTGGCAAGGCGCGGGCCGTGATCACCGCAGCCTGGGCGGACTCCACAGCCAGGGCTGCCAAGCGCAGATCGGACTGCTGGGACAACACCTTGTCCACGATGGCGTCGAGCGTCAACTGCACCGGTTGCACGGGAATGCCCGTGGAGGGGATCGTCCCGGCAGCCCCCGACAGGCTCGTTGATGTCGCGAGTGTGGCCACAGGTCCAGCAGCGGGAGATCCGCCCAGCGGGGCCGCTTGGCCCAGAGCAGCCGAGCAGGCTGTGCCGAAGAGCAGGGCAACGCAAGCGCTGCCCCAAGGTTTAAACAAGGTCATGTGCAGGTGTTTGTCAAAGACCGGCGGAGGCCAACGCGCGCCTCCGCCAAAACCTGCGCACTCTAGGGCTGTTGAAATACCCTAAAAACCAATTGTTTTAGTACTTAAATTCCTGTTTTTACGAACTTGAAATGATCGCCCTGACCAAGGGATGGTGCTGAGAGCGCCGGGTCACGATCGCGTGCACGTCCTCGCAGATCTCTGTTTGGGCCAACACCCGCAGGCCGCGCACCATCTCCAAGTCCTCCATCCCCAAAGTGCTGATGGGGAAGACCCCCATGCCGCGCGCGGCGAACACAGACAGCAGGGCACTGTCCTCAAACTCGGCGACCACACGGGGCACCAGGTCCTGGGCCTCGAACCAGGCATCCAAGGCCAGCCTCAGGGGTGAGTGCCCTGTGGGCAGCAGCACCGGCAAATCATTCAAGCAGTGGGGAAAGTCTGCGCTGCGCGCCTTGGTGACCAGGCTCGCTGGGCCGCACCAGGCCACGGGTGAAGACACCAGCAATCGGCTGCTGACCTTGAGGTTGGGGTTGTGTGGCGCAGGCTCACCGGCCAAGACGATGTCCAACTGGTGCAAAGCCAACTCGGCCATGAGCTCATCAAACTCGCCCTCATGGCACACCAACTTGAGGCCCGGCGTGTTCAAAATGGGCTCCAGCAGCGCATGCGCGGCCAACTTCGACAGCCCATCGGACATGCCCACCGTCAAGCGCACGGTTTCGCTGGACGCAGCCTGCCGGACTTCTCGCGTAATGGCCTGGCCAATCTGGAAGATTTCTTCTGCGCGCTCGAAGGCCACACGGCCGGCATCGGTGAGGGCCACCCCGCGACCCTGGGGTTTGAGCAACTGATGCCCCAGTGAACGCTCAAGCTCTCGGACCTGCGCGCTGACGGTTTGCACCGCCATGCCCAGGCGCTCGGCCGCTCGGGCTATTCCGCCCTCCTTGGCGACCACCCAAAAATAGTGAAGATGGCGGTAGTTGAGCTGGGACATGAGGCTTCAAAAGTTCGTTAATTCCGCCTCATTTTGACGCAATGCTTCGTATCCTTCGAACCATTAGCGCTGGCCGACTTCTGCGGCACCCTTGATCTGGCGGAGCAACTGCGACTTGAACGCCGCCGCGATTGGGGACAAGCTTCGCGCGGCGGGGTGAACGATGTGCCACTGGGAAGGAATCGGAAATCCAGCCACCGACAGTACGGCGACCCCATGCTCACGCGCGCGGCCGTGCAAGGCGTGGCTGGAGATCACGCCCAAACCCAAGCCACCCGCAACGGCCTCCTTGATGGCCTCGTTGCTGCCCAATTCCAGCCGCACCTTGGGGTGAAAACGCACCCGCTTGAAGTGCTGGTCAACGGCCATTCGCGTGCCCGAACCACTCTCGCGCAGGATAAAGCGTTGGGCTGCAAGCGCCGAAAGTTCGAGCTCGCCCCTGCGAAGCAAAGCGTCACCGTAGGGCGCGATGATCACCAGAGGGTTGCTCATGAACACCACGTCCTCAAGCTGCAGATCAAGTGGTGGCGTAGACATGATGTACAGGTCATCCATGTCCTCACGCAAGCGGGCCACGACCCCGTCCCGGTTCAAGATCTCGATGGACACGTCAATGGCGGGATGCCGTTTGCAGAAGCCGCCAATCAGGCGCGGCATGAAGTACTTCGCGGTACTGACCACCGCCACCCTAAGCCGCCCCCGCGTGAGCCCACGGGCCCCATCGACCACCTGCTCAAAAGCGCTCCACTGCCCCACCATGGCCCTGGCGGTCTTGGCCAGCTCCACCCCGATGTCGGTGAGTTGAACCTTTCGGGACACCACTTCGTACAAGGGTAAGCCCACGGCCTGCGTCAGCTCGCGCAACTGCATCGAGGCTGTGGGCTGCGTGACGTGGGTGGCCCGGGCGGCTGCAGTGACGCTGCCGGTTTCGGCCAGCGCCAAAAACAGCTTGAGTTGCCGGAAGCTTGCTTTCATAGGTTTTTTTGATGCAAAGATCAATATAAATCTATTTTTAAACCGATGCTCATTTCACTACGATCAACCCCGCTCTAAGCAACTGGCGCACCGAGATGACCGCTAGGCCCATCGACCATTTCCCCACCATGACAGTTGGCTTCCTGACCCAACATGGCAAGGAAACGCTGTTGGCGTCCATTCTGGGCGAAGGCTTGGGGGCACAGCTGTACCGGGTGGAGGGCTTTGATACCGACCAATTGGGCACCTTCACCCGCGAGCGCCCGCGCGCGGGCACCCAGGTCGAGGCCGCGGCCCGCAAGGCCGAATTGGCGCTGGAGTTGTCAGATGCCCAATGGGGTCTGGGCAGTGAAGGCGCGTTTCACCTAGACCCCTATCTCAGCCTGTTGCCCTGGAACACCGAAATCTTGGTGCTGATCGAGCGCAGAAGCGGCATCCGCATCACGGCGCTGGCCCATGCCAAAGCGCAGTCGGTAGACATCAAGGTGCAGTCCTGGGAAGAACTGATGGCAGCCGCCAAGCGGGCAGGCTTCCCACAGCACCACCTGACACTGCGCAAGGGCGGGCTGGAGGGCCCTGTCTTGGCCAAAGGTGTTGCATGCGAAGACGGCTTGCGCAAGGTGTTTCAACGCGCCACCATGGCCGATGCTCACATCAGTTTTGGTGTTGAGAACGACCTGCGCGCCCACGCAAATCCGACCCGCCAAACCGTGATTCGGCAGGCCGCCCACGACCTGGTGCGGCGCTTCCAGTGCCGGTGCCCCCATTGCAACGCGCCCGGCTATGGCCTGTTGCGGGCTGAGCCCGGTGCGCCCTGTTCGAGTTGCGGCACACCCACGAGGGTCCCCCGTGCGGAAGTGTGGAGTTGTCCCAGTTGCGGTCACCACGGCGTGAAGGCGCGCCCGCAGCCTGTTGAGGCCGACCCCCAGCGCTGTGATGTCTGCAACCCCTGAGGGGCAGCAGCCGCTTCAGGTCAAGGCTGCGATCACCTCGGCAGGCGCCTGAACCAACTCGATCAACACGCCCTCGCCCCCCAATGGGTGCTCTTCATTGCCCTTGGGGTGGATGAAGGTGATGTCGTGGCCCGCAGCGCCCTTGCGAATGCCGCCGGGCGCGAAACGCACCCCATGGGCGGTCATCCACTCCACGGCCTTGGGTAAATCGTCCACCCACAAGCCAATGTGGTTGAGCGGCGTTGTGTGCACGGCCGGCTTCTTGTCGGGATCCAACGGCTGCATAAGGTCCACTTCTACCGCCCAGGGCCCCGAGCCCAACGCGCAGATATCTTCATCTACATTCTCACGCTCGCTGACAAAGGTACTCTTCACCTGAAGCCCCAGCATGTCCACCCAAAGGCTGCGCAGCTTGTCTTTGCTGGGCCCACCAATGGCCACTTGTTGGATGCCCAGAATCCGAAAGGGTTTGGCTTGGCTCATCGCTTGGTCCTGAAGTTGGCTATCGTGCGTGCAAGGCTGATGGCTGAAAAGATCACTCGAACTCGATGATCACCTGGTCGACGGCCAGGCTCTCGCCCACACCGGCCTTGACCGCCTTGACCACCGCGTCTTGCGTAGCGGTCAAGATGTTCTCCATCTTCATCGCCTCAATCACCGCCAAGCGCTCGCCGGCCAGCACCTTCTGGCCGGGCTGTACCGCCACGTTGACCAGCAGCCCCGGCATGGGCGACAGCAGCAGCTTGGACAGATCAGGCGGCGCCTTGTAGGGCATCAACTTGAACATGTCCGCCGCTCGCGGCGACAGCACCAGGGCAGCGATCGC
>RGEP01000161.1 GCA_009918225.1 Betaproteobacteria bacterium
TCTTGGTTAAAGCGCAGCCCGGAGTGCTGCTCAAGAACCGGAACGCAGTCGTCTTCGGTACACCCTGGGTAGACCGTTGACTCATAGATCACCAAATCGCCCTTCTTCAGGATCGATCCAACCGACTTGGATGCGCTGAGCAGAGCCGTCAAGTCAGGCTTTTTTTGGTGGTCCACCGGTGTGGGCACGGCGACGATGAAGCAGTTGCAGCGGCGAAGGTCATCCAAGCAGGACGTCAAGCGCAAACCTGTGGCCTGGGCGAGCTCTTGGGCGGAGATCTCGCCTGTTTCGTCCTTGCCGCTTTGCAGTTCTGAGACCCTTGCTTGACTGATGTCAAAGCCCGTTACCGACCGCTTGGTGCCGAAGGCCACCGCCAGGGGAAGCCCAACATAGCCCAGGCCGACTACGGCCAACTCAATCTGATCAAGTCTCATCTATTGACTGTTGACGAAGCGCGACAGGTCTGCGGGGACATACACGCCGTTGAGGTCACGCACCAGGGCTGCGCGGCGAAAGTGAACCGTTCGAGTCGGCTGCCGAGAGTCCCAAGTGTTTAGATTGATCCAGTGATAAACGCCATGCTTGACATACGGTTGAGCCGCAGGCTGCCGGTAGCCGACCGGCCCCCGGTAATTGACGACCTGCGCGCCGTTCACCCAGGTTTGAATAAACGGGCCTTCAGCCGGGAGGGTGGAGACCTTTGCTTTGGTGACCACCGTAAACCACTGGTTGGGCTGCCAGGCGGAACTTGTCCACAGAACTTGCGTCTTCACCGTCGAAGCCGTGGGGCTATCAGCGGTGCTGTAGCGCATGACCAGGCGCATCTGGCCGTCCCTGACGAGCAGCGAATAGATCGGCTGCAGGCCACTGCTGTCACCGGCGTGCCATTGGGCAAGCTGCTGCTCATCGACCGTGTTTCGCCAGTCTGGAACATACACGGAAAAGGCATGCCAGAAAACGCTGCCGAGGGGCAGTCCCGTGACGCCAGGGCTGAAGGCTGTCTCGCATCGGAAAGAGCCTGCCGTCAGGGGGTCTGATGACCGAAGTGCGAACCTGAATGCCAACCGTGTGTTGTCTTGCGGATCCGGGACTCGACCGAAGCGAAGCGTTGAGCCGTCCTCCAGCTGCGTCCCATTCAGACCTGTCTCTGGGACCCACTGAGATGGAACGATCAGGCCGGTGCACTGCACATTGCCCCACGCCTGCGTGCTCAAAGGGAGTGCTGGATTGAACTGGACCAGGACATGTTCTGGCGCGATATCGGCGGCCCAAGCACTGCCGGCGCCAGCGAGCGCCAGCATGGAAACAGCCGCCCACTTCCAAGCGCCTGTTGCCCTTGGGGGGAAGAAAACGGTGCGCGGCGGTGCACACGCGCGGATGGGTGATGCGGTCATGCGGGCTCCTGGTGATCAAGGCCTCATGATCCGAAAACAGATGCCCGCACGTATTGAGAAATGTAGGACCAGTCGAAATACAACTGGGTCAAACTGCCCGCAACACATGCACCGGCTCACTGCACAAGCAACTCTCCACAACAGTCCAGGTCTCCTGTTTAGGCCATCGCCCTCTGCGGTAACGGCCTGGGTGTCGGCGCTGCTGGAGCCTGCGGTCTATGTTGGGGTGTTTGTGCTGCTGTCCGAAGCCCTGCCGCAGCTGAAGGTTGGCCTGCATTGGTCCGGGCCAGCTCTCCAAGCAGTTCGCCACTCAACAGACAGCGCATCGACCGGCGAGGGATTCATCAGCCATGTGGACTGGGCGATGCTGCTGCTGGTGCTGGCGATCACATTCCCTGCGCCCGATCACCTCTTTTCCAACCGATGGCAGCGCTGCGCCCAAGCGCTCACCACCACGGTGATGCTGGCGCTGGTCATCCTGCTGTGCGCCTGGGCCACGCGCGGGCTTCAGGCCATGAATCTGGAGCTTTGGGCGTCTTGGCTGCTGGTCACACCCTTGGCTCACGAAGCGGCTGTGATGGCGGTGACCGCGGGGCTGGTTCGATGGGCGGGACACCAAAAAGCCCCTCAAGTGGTGGTTGTCGGTACGGGGCCCATGGGTGTTCGAGCCGCCCGTGCGATACGGCGGCTACGGGGCTTACAGGTCAAGCACTTTAGGGGATGGGTCGATTGGGTTGCTCCCCCCGAACAGGTCGACTGCGCGGAGCGCACACACCCATGCCCCACCCGTCGGCTCGGGGGGCTACAAGATCTGGCCAACCTTGTGAAGGCCGGCGGAGTCGATGAGATCTACCTCACGGGGTGGTCCCGTCAGGGCGCGGGGCCAGCGCCAACGTCACAGGCCCTGGAACAGCTTTGGCAGACCGTGGCGGACAGCACGGTCACAGTCAGGTGGATACCTGATGTGCTGGATGCCATCCTGCTGCAGGGTCAAATCTCTACGCTAGACGGACTGCCCATGATTGGGCTGGTGGAGTCCCCATACGCTGGGGTTCACGGGGTCATCAAGCGGACCAGTGACCTGGCGCTGGCCACAGCCGCACTGCTGCTGAGCAGCCCACTGATGCTGATCATCGGCATCGCGATTCGGTTGGAGTCACCAGGGCCCGCTCTGTTCCGACAGAGAAGACTGGGTCTCAACGGTGCGGTCATCGAGGTTTGGAAGTTTCGAACCATGACGGTGATGGAAGATGGCTCGAAAGTGCGCCAAGCCACGGCCAACGATCCGCGCGTGACCGCCCTGGGCCGCTTCCTGCGCCGCACCTCACTGGACGAACTTCCACAGTTCATCAATGTGCTGCAGGGGCGCATGAGCGTGGTGGGGCCCAGGCCACATGCATTGGCTCATAACCAAGAGTACCGGCAGCAAGTGATGGCGTACATGGTTCGCCACAAGGTTCGGCCCGGCATCACGGGGTGGGCCCAGGTCAACGGGTTCAGAGGCGAGACCAACACGGTCGACAAGATGAGGCGCAGGGTCGAACATGATCTTTACTATCTGCAAAACTGGTCCTTGGCCTTGGACCTCCAGATCATTCTGCGAACCATTGGGCTTGTCTTCCATGACGGAAAGGCCTGGTAGACGTGGGCCCGGCAGGGGTGGCACAACCTTATCCCTGATCAAGCCCCTAGGGGCCGTCAGTCTATTGCTCAGCGCATGCAGCGCGGCCGGACAGTTGGCACCCATGGCCAACAGCCCAGAGCTTGTGGGGCCCAGCGTGGCAGTTGAACAAGCTTGGCTACAAGAGCGCAATCCTTTGCGCATTCGACCGGATCTGCCTGCTGCGCCGGACTCGGCCAGCATCACCTCGCTGGACCTGTCCTATCGGCAGCCCTTGGGAGCGCAACAGCTTCAGGCCTACGGTCGCCTCTCCGGTGTTCGGTACTCCAACCAAGCCGCCCTGGATCATGAGCCCTATCGGGTTGGCATTCGATGGGAACTGCAGTCCGCCAAGCAACTTGGCGCCAGTCTGAACTGGCATCGGCAGCAAGAGGCACTGGAAGGTCCTGTGCGCCTTGACCCGCAAACTGCCCAGCGCCGGCAGCAAACCTTGGAGCAGTTTGGCGGGGCGCTGCAATGGGGAACGCAGCGTCGGTGGTCCCTCCTCGCTGACGCCCAACACGACCGGCTCCAGCCCAGCCATCCACAAGTTTGGTGGCCCGGCTATGAGCAACTGACGGGGCGCTTGCGAGTGCAGGGAGACATCGCCCAGCAGGTGTTCTGGAGCATCACCCGGCGACAGCAAGATGGCACCCAGGCTGCAGTGGAAGCGGCCACAGCGGTTGGACCTGGCGTGGACTATCAACTGGGGGTGTGGGACCTGGAGTGGAGTTGGCGGCCCAAGCCAGGGCAGGCCCTGAGCCTGCGCGGCTCTACGGGGCAGGGGCGGCGGCAGTCGCAGGGCTCAAGCGTTTCAGACATCCAGGGCGCATCGGCCGAAGTCAATTGGAGGCTCATCACCCCCATCAGCCTTCAGGCGCTCGTTTCAAGCGACAAGGGGCAGCAAGTCTGGGGTACACAAGCCTTGGTCGAAGGAGAAGGCATCGTGCTGCAGGGTGCCAACGAAGTCAGGCAAGCACGACTGGCGCTGCGGTGGGAATTGGGGCGGCGTTGGCACGTCTTGCTCAGCCGTCACTTTATGGAGCGCATGGGTGAACAGTCGTGGACTGCAAGTGCAAATGGAAAAGCCCTCGGCTCTTTGACACCATTTCACTGGCAAGACCGGCTAGACCGGAGCGCTTTAGGGATCACCTGGCAACCCCATCGCACCGTGCTGGCACAGTGCGTTGTCAAGCGCGAATCCCGGTACGGTGTCGGTGCGAATGACCAGCTTGGCACGTCAGGCTCCAGCACACTTGAATGGTCAGACAAGCAGTGGCTTTGCAGTGTGCGATGGCAGGCTGTCCTTGCCCGATGACGACGCTCGGTGCACGCTAAACAATTGCAAATTGTTACCTTCAGGATTGATCCAACGCAGCGCTCCAAACGGTAAAATCTGAGCTTGTTCTTCCGATCAACAGGAGCCGGACGTGAACGATTGGATTGAAGTCGGTGGGCTCGCGCAAAAAGCAAGGATTTTGGGGGGAGTAGCGGTGCTGTTGGCGGCCATGACGCTCAGCGCCTGCGGTGGCAGCGATGACGTTTGGGGTGATGCAATGAACTACTTGGCGTTGGCCGGTGCAGACGAGTGGTTGGACGCTGAATCACAGGACTCAACTGTGCATGATCACCAGCCGCAGTGATTGAATCAAGGCTGCTTGTGTTTGCGAAGCGGCGGCGCTAGCGT
>RGEP01000162.1 GCA_009918225.1 Betaproteobacteria bacterium
TGGCGCGGCTGGCAGGATTCGAACCCACGACCCCTTGGTTCGTAGCCAAGTACTCTATCCAACTGAGCTACAGCCGCTGAGCCGAGCATCATAGCACGGCTTCAAGCCAGTTCGGCGGCCTGGCGGAAACAGTACTGGGCGGCGGCCGGATCATCCTTGTTCAGCGCCAGCTGCGCCAAACGGCACCAGGCGTCGCGTCGCACCTCCGTGGGCACATCACTGCGCACGGTTTGTTCAAGCAGGGGTTGGGCCTTGCCCCACAGCTGGCGCTCGGCATACACAGCACCGGCCAGGGCCAAGACCATGGGTTCACGTGGGTGAGCAGCCGCCAGGTTTTCCACAGACGCCAGCCAGTCTGGCTCGATGCCCCGCACCACACGCCAAGCGCTCAAGGCCAGAAGGCGGCGCTGCTCGGCCTCCAGCGCGCCCACGGTGTCCCAGGCCAGGCGCAGCACCCGGCGCGCCCATGGTGCATCGCCCAGCGCGGCGGCTCTGCGCACCGCGTGAGCCAGCACCGCAGCGTCTTGGCGGTCCTCCCGCTCGAGCTCCAGCCACCGCCGCTGCAGGCCTTCGGGGTCGCGGGCCGTGTCCAACACGCCCATGGCCAAAGAGCGAACAAGGCTTTTGGCTGCTTCAGGCTTGAAAGCCTGGTGCTTGGCCAACTGCCGCACGGCCTTCAAGGCCTCAGCCGGTTGTTGTGCCAGCTGATGGGCCTGCAATCGAAGGCGTTGTGCCTGAATGCGGCGCGCCGCACCCGGCGGCAATTGGGCCAGATGCGCCAGTGCCGCTGCCGCGTCGTGATCGTCCAAGGCCCATTCCGCGCGCAACAGGGTCAGGCCCTCTGCGGCTGAAGGGCCGCGAGCATGGGCATTGCCCGAGTCGCCAGAAGCCGCGGCGCTGTCCAGACAGGCCTGCGCCAAGCGGGCTTGCTCATCTCGGCCGGCTCGATCTTGCAGGCGGTGCATGGAGATGGCCGCCAATAGGTGGTTGATCGCCTGGGTCTCGGCCTTGCCGCTGCGATCGGTCAGGTCCTGCGCCAGGTCTTGCGCGCGCCGAGCCGCCTTCACTGCGCGGGAGTAGCGTGCGGCAAACGACTCCAGCAGGGCTTGTCGCTGAGCCGACTGCAGGGCCTGCTCGCGCCGCTCGGTGCGCCATGCCTTCGCTCGCGCGGGCAACCCGATCAACCACCGCGTCAGGCGCACGCTGGTGGACAGGCCGATGAAGGCACCCAGCAGCGCCAGGATAAAAAAGTTCAGAGACAGGTCCAGGCGCCAACCGCGCCAATAGAACGAGGCCAGCCCGTCATTGGCGCCCAGGGTCATGGCAGCCACAACAGCCACCACGAACAACAGCACCAGCCAAACCACGAGCTTCATGGGCGTTTGGGCTTCAACGCAAGGTGTTCACCGCGGCCAGGGCGGCCAGGGTTTCATCGGGTCGCGGCAGGCTGACCTGGCGCGAAAGCTGCCCGACCTGGCGCAACAGCTCCAGCGTGGAGACCACGCGGCGTGAGGAGGGATCGAAGTAACGCTCCAAGGCGCGCTGCGCATCTTGCAGGTCAGACTGCGCCACATCGAATTGACGCGACAACAAAGCCAGGCGCGCATTGAGCAAACGCAGCTTGAGGTTCTCTCGCAGGAAGTACTGCTGTTCGGGCGAGGACAAAACGGCCTCGGGGTTGTCGATGCGGGTGATGCGCACCAAGCCACGAAGCTCAGTCCAGGCGGCAGACAAGCCTTTGAGGCTCCATTGCGTGGCCTCGCGCAGCACCTGGTCCCAGGCGCCGGTGGCGGCTGCTGGGGTTTGCGCATGGGCTGCGCTGGTGCCGGAGCCGGCCGACGCACCACTGGCCGTGCCAGAGGGCGCAGGGTTAGCGCCAGACGGACTGGGGTCTGTGGCCTGTGGCATGGCAGCACCGGCACCGCCTTTGCTGGGTGCCGATCCCAAGCGGGCCATGGCGGTCATGGGCAAATCGTCGACCTGCCTCGTGATCTCATCGATGCGAATGACCAGGGTGGCCACATCCACCTGGGAGGCCGCTCGCACACGTTCGAGGTCGCGCAGCACCGCGCGGCGCACCCGCTCAAGCCGCGGCTGGTTGTGGCGTGCAAGCCGCTCATCGGCTTGGCGCAGAGACGCCACCAAGGGCTCCAGCGATCCGGTTAGCGCGGCCTGCTGCTGGGAAATGCGCAAAGCCGATTCGATATCGGCCAGCAGGTTCTCGTCGCGCGAGCGTGTGAGGGACTGAATCAGTTCATCAAGCTGGCTGCGCTGCACGGCAGCCTCGGCCACGCGGGCTTCCAGCAAGGCCATGCGGGCAGCCGAGTCGCGCGCGGTGTCTTGTGACTGGCGGGCCAAGACCAAGGCCTCGCCCGATTCGCTCTGGGACTGCGCTTGGCGTGCCACGAGCTGCTGCTCTAACAAGCGAACCCGCTGCTGGGTCATCCAGGCCAGAGCCAGAGCCACCACCACCGCCACGCCGGCTGCCACACCCGCCCACGCCCACACACGAGGCAAGTGGCCCTGGGTGGACTGCACGGAAGGCGAGGGGCTGGCAGGGGCCGATTCGTGGGGAGTGGGGTCAAGCGTCACGGTGCTGTTGATTGTATGCAGCCACCACGGACGCCAGGTCGGCCCGACAAGCACGAACCTTCGCAAAACCCAGGCTTTGTGCCTGTTCCAAGATGCGGGGGTGGGTGGCCAGGCCTTGGGCTTGCGAGACCCAGGCCGGCCAGTTGCAATCGGGCACCTGGGACCGCACGAGTGGAGCCAAGTGCTCCAAGGCTTCGCTGCTGGACCACAGCCACCAGGCACGCTGCGGATGCGCCACCGCCCAGCGCAAGCGCTGCGACTCCTCTTCAAGCAGCACCGGTGCGCCGCGGCGATAGGCCACCACGGTGTGCACCCGCGCACCGGCTTCCTGCCACCGCTGAATCAACCAGTCTCGCCCGCCCTCACCGCGGACCACCAACACCGCTTGGCCTACCCAATCATGGCGCGCCAGCTCGGGCCACAGGCTTTCCGAATCGAACTGTTGTGCGTCTGCAGGGGGTTGCACGATCTGCGCAGGTGCAAGGCCTTGGGCCACCAAGGCCGCAGCGGTGCCCGGCCCGGGCGCCACGGCCCAGGTGTGGGTGGGCCAGGGCGCGCGCGCCGAGGCAAAAAAGCCCGACACCGCATTGGGGCTCACAAACATCACCGCGCGACAGGCGGGCAGTTGCGCCCAGGCCTGGCGCAGGGCTTCACGCTCCGCCTCAGTTGTGGCCGCTTCAATCCCGAGCAGCGGCACCGCACAGGCTTGCACGCCCGCTTCCAGCAACCGCGCCACCCACTCCTGGGCCTGTTCGCGCGGCCGCGTGACCAAGAGCATGGTGGGGGGACTCAGGCCCCGTGGGCCGCGGCTTGCAGGTAGGCGCTGCCGCCCTGCTCCACCAGGGCCTGCGCCGCCTCCCGGCCCATGGCCTCGGCAGCGTCGGCTTGTGCCACCGCACGCACGATGGTGATGCGCAGCAAGGGCGCCGCGGGGTTGCCGGGGTGGCCCAGGGCAGCGCTGAGCTCCAGCTGCTCGCCCACCCAGCGGCCGTGGGCCGCCAAGGGCATGCTGCAGCTGCCGCCCAACGCGCGCGAAACAGCGCGCTCGGCATGCACGGCCAACCAGGTCGGCCGGTGCACCAGCCCTTGCAGCACCGAGTCCAGAAACCCATCGTTGTCGCGAATCTCCAGGCCCAAAGCGCCTTGGCCCGCAGCCGGCAGCATGGCGTCGGTGTCAAAAACATCTCGAATGCGTGAGGCCAGCCCCAAACGTTTGAGGCCCGCGGCAGCCAGCACGATGGCGTCGTATTGGCCTTCGTCAAGTTTGCGCAGCCGGGTGTCGAGATTGCCGCGCAGCGGCTCGATGCGCAGATCAGGACGCAGGGCCCGAAGCATCACCACGCGGCGCAAGCTGGAGGTGCCCACGCAAGCCCCCTGGGGCAGGCTGCGAAGGTTCTCAAATCGTGGGCTGACGAAGGCGTCTCGCGGATCTTCGCGCTCCATGACCGCAGCCAGGGCAAAGCCTGCGGGCAGGTCCATGGGCACATCCTTGAGCGAATGCACCGCCAAGTCGGCACGCCGCTCCTGCAGGGCCGTTTCCAACTCCTTGACGAACAGGCCCTTGCCGCCCACCTTGCTCAGGGCACGGTCCAGGATCTGGTCGCCCTGCGTGGTCATGCCCAGCAAGGACACGCTCAGGCCAAAACGAGACTGCAGCAGGGCCTGCACATGCTCGGCCTGCCACAGGGCCAGGCGGCTTTCGCGGGTGGCAATCACGATCGACCCCCGCGCAGCAGCGTGCGGGTCGTCGGCGGAAAGGGGCTTACCTGACGAATTCATTAGGACATTATGGGGACGGCGCTGCCCAAGCGACGAATCGGAAACCTGGTTACATTTTTTGAATATTTTTCTTGTAACTGAATTACAATTTACCAGTTCCCTGCTCTTCCCGCGCGAGGCCCCATGCCCAAGCCACCCAGCGCCGCCCCGAAGTCAACACCGTCCCTTGACAAGGACCAGCCCCTGGTGCGCGACATACGCCTGCTTGGCCGCCTCTTGGGCGATGTCATTCGAGAACACGAAGGTGTTGAGGCCTATGAGCTGGTGGAGCGGGTGCGGCAGCTGTCGGTGGGGTTTCGTCTGAAGAAGGACGCCTCGGCTGGACGGGTGCTCAACCGGCTGCTGGCCAACCTCAGCGGCGACCAGAC
>RGEP01000163.1 GCA_009918225.1 Betaproteobacteria bacterium
CTCGATCATCTTCTTGCCGCCGCCCGAATAGCCGGTGATGGAGGTGGCGCTGATGGCCTGCTCGGGCCGCACCAAGCCTGCGTCCACCAAGGGCCGCATCAGCAGGATAAAGGCCGATGCATGGCAGCCGGGGTTGGCGATGCGCTTGGCCGCGCGGATGGCCTGGCGCTGGCTGGCCTGCAGCTCGGGCAGGCCAAAGACCCAAGCGGGGTCGGTGCGAAAGGCCGTGCTGGCATCAATGAGGCAGGTACCCGGGTTGCGCACCAACGCAGCGGCCTCGCGTGAGGCGGCGTCGGGCAGGCACAAGAACGCCACATCCGCTGCGTTGAGCAGCCGGGCCCGCTCGGCGGGGTCTTTGCGCTTGTCGGGGTCGATGCGCAGCACCTCAAGGTCCGCGCGCGCGGCCAGGTACTCGTGGATGCGCAGGCCGGTGGTGCCTTCTTGGCCATCGACAAAAACGGTGTGGCGTGGGCTCATGGCTGAGGGGGTCCTGTATTGGGGCGCGGTGCGCGCCAGGGCGCCAAGGGTGTCGCTGGCGCTCGGGTCGCAAAAGCAAGGCTCGACAGCCGTGCAAACCCTCAAGGATACGGCACCCCCGTTCAGATCCCGTGACGGCACAATCCCCCTGCATCCCGCATTCCCCCTGTCTTTCCACACCATGGCAACCAAGAAAAAAGGCCTGGGCTTGGGCCTGGAGGCCCTATTGGGTCCCGCCCGCAGCGCCGAAGACGACGCCGCAGCTCCCCAACGGCCCCGCACCCTGCCCATCAGCCAATTGCGCCCCGGCCAGTACCAGCCCCGCCGGGTCATGGACGAGGGCTCGCTGTACGAACTGGCTGAAAGCATCCGCAGCCAGGGTGTGATGCAGCCGCTCTTGGTGCGCCCCGTTGGCGAAAGCGGCTACGAGATCATTGCCGGCGAGCGCCGCTTCAGGGCTTCGCAACTGGCCGGCCTGGACGAGGTGCCGGTGCTCGTGCGCGAGGTGGACGACCAGCAGGCCGCCATCATGGCCCTGGTCGAAAACATGCAGCGGGAAGACCTCAACCCGCTGGAAGAAGCCCGCGGCCTGCAGCGCCTGGTGCAGGAGTTCGGCTTCACCCATGAACAGGCCGCCCAGGCCGTGGGCCGCTCGCGCAGCGCGGCCACCAACCTGCTGCGACTGCTGCAGCTGTCGTCCCAGGTGCAACAGATGCTCATGGCCGGGGACCTGGACATGGGCCACGCCCGGGCCCTCTTGCCGCTGGACGGCGCGCGCCAGGTGCTGGTGGCCCAAGAGGTGGCGTCCAAGAAGCTGTCGGTGCGCGAGGCCGAACGCCTGGCCGCCCGAGCCTTGAAGCCCGAGAAGCCCAGTGCCTCATCAGCGGCCCGTCAGGCCACTGCCCAAGGCCGCAACCGCGACCTGGCCCGCATCGAAGAGGCGCTGTCCGACCTGCTGGCTGCGCCGGTGGAAGTCCGCATCCTGCGGCGCGGCAAGCGGGGCGACGCCGGTGAGGTGTCCATCGGCTTTGGGTCCTTGGAAGAGCTCAACGGCCTGTTGCAGCGCTTGGGCCTGCCGGAGGCATAAGGCACCCGCAGGTGTGAATTGCTGCGCGAATTCGGCTGCGTTAGCGTTTTACATTCCGAAAAGGTGCGGGTACCCTTACGGGACTGGCCTGTCAAGCAGGCTCACCTCTCGGAGGGGATTTGGACCCGTTCACACCCAATCATGAGCCCCTTGTAACGGTGCAGGGCTCAGACCGCCCCGCGCTGAACCCCATTTCAGGCGCCGAAACCGGTGCGGCCACACGGCCCGAACCCGCACAGGCCCTGGCAGCCCACACGGGCCCAGTGGCCTTGGCCGCTGCGGGCTCCTTGGCGCTTTCAGCCTGCGGCGGCGGCGGTGGCGGCGCCGCCCCCGCCGAGCGCGCAGCGCGCTTTCTGATCCAGGCGGCCTTTGCCGCCACCGATGGGCAGATTGCCCGGGTGCAGGCCTTGGGCTACTCGGCTTGGCTCGATGAACAGTTCGCCATGCCGCGCAGCCTGTCGAACTGGGACTGGATGGACAGCAAGGGCTACCAGGTGGTGGCCAATGTCGACAACTTCAACGGCTTCGAGAACAGCCTGTGGCGCAAGCTGATCTCCTCGCCCGACGCGCTGCGCCAGCGCATGACGCTGGCCTTGTCAGAGATCTTCGTGGTTTCGGTCGTGGGCCTGCCCGTGTCTTGGCGCGGCTTTTTGGCGGCTGGCTATGTGGACCTTTTGGAGACCCACGCCTTTGGCAACTACCGACAGCTCTTGCAGGATGTGACCCTTTCGCCGGCCATGGGCGTGTACCTGAACATGCGCGGCAACCAAAAGGCCAATGCGGCCACCGGCCGAGTGCCCGATGAGAATTACGCCCGTGAGGTGATGCAGCTGTTCTCCATCGGCCTGGTCGAACTCGAGCTCGACGGCACGCTCAAGGGCGGCAAGGCGCAAGAGACCTACAACGCGCAGACCATCGCCAACCTGTCGCGCGTGTTCACCGGCTGGGACCTCGATGGGTCCAACCGCACCGAGGCCGGCTACACCCGGCGGCCGATGGTCAACCTGCCGGTGCGTTACGACACCGACGCCAAGACGGTCCTGGGCACGCCGATCGCCGCGGGCGTCCCCGCCGCGCAGGCCTTGCAAACCACCTTGGACACCCTGGCCCGCCACCCCAATGTGGCACCCTTCATTTCCCGCCAACTCATTCAGCGCTTCGTCACCAGCTGCCCGTCACCGGCCTATGTGGGGCGCGTGGCGGCGGTGTTCAACGACAACGGGCAAGGCCAGCGCGGCGACTTCAAGGCCGTCATCAAGGCCATCCTCCTGGACGACGAAGCCCGGCGCGACCCCAGCCCCACCGACACTGCGCGCGGCCGCTTGCAAGAGCCCGTGGCGCGCTTCATTCAGTGGGCCCGCACCTTCAGCCTGGGCTCGCCGACGGAGTTGTGGAACATCGGCAGCACGGCCGACCCGGTGACGCGCCTGGGCCAAAGCCCGATGCGCTCGCCCACGGTGTTCAATTTCTTCCGGCCCGGCTATGTACCGCCCAACACCGAGTTGGGCCGGCAGGGCGTCACAGCGCCCGAGTTCGACATCACGGATGAGTCCACCACCGTGGGTTGGGTGAACTTCGCGCAGACCTTCGTGGCCTCCGGTGTGGGCGAAACCCGGCCGAGCTACACCGCGGAAGTGGCCCTGGCCAGCGATGCGGCCGCCCTGGTGCAGCGGGTGGTTCGTCTTCTGGCCCCGGGCAGTTTGTCGGCCAGCACGCAAGCCCTCATCACGCAAGCCGTGGGGGCCATGCCCGCCACCACCGACGCCAACCGCCTGAACCGGGTGTACGCCGCCGTGTTGCTGGTTTTGGCCGCACCCGAATACCTGGTCCAAGTCTGAAAGACCTGCCATGAGCGATTTCAACCGCAGCAGTCGACGCGCCTTTGTTCAACGCATGGGCCAACTGGGCTTGGCCGGTGCTGCCGCACCCTGGGCCCTGAACCTGGCTGCCATGAGCGAGGCCTCTGCGCAGGCCAGCACCGCGACCGACTACAAGGCGCTGGTGTGTGTGTTTCTGTACGGGGGCAATGACCACTACAACACCATCGTTCCCTACGATGACGTCAACCACGCCAACTACCAGCGGGTGCGATCCGGCATCACCCTGCAGCGCTCCGCTTTGGCCGCCAACGCCTTGCCCATCGGCACCGGAGAGGGCCTGGCAACGAACGTCAACGGCCTGTCCCCAGGTCGGCAGGTGGCCTTGGCTCCGGAGCTCAGCGGCTTGGTACCCATCTTCAACAAAGGCGAACTCGGGCTGATATTCAACATCGGCACCTTGGTGCAGCCCACCACAAAAGCCCAGTACACCGCCGCCAGTGTTCCCCTGCCGCCCAAGCTGTTTTCGCACAACGATCAGCAGTCGGTATGGCAGAGCTCCAATCCAGAGGGCGCCACATCGGGCTGGGGCGGGCGCATGGGCGACCTCTTTTTGTCCAGCAATGGAAAGACCACCTTCACCTGCGTGAACGCCAGTGGCAACGCGGTGTACATGAGCGGGCGCGAGGCTGTGCAGTACCAGGTCAGCACCTCAGGCGCTGTGGCCATGCGGGGCTTGAGCGCGCCACTGTTTGGGTCCCAAGCCTGCAGCAACGCACTGCGCGAGTTGGTCACGGCCCCTCATGCGCACCTGATGCGATCGGAGTATGCGCGCATCACCTCACGCGCTCTTGATGCACAAGCCACGCTGTCTTCCGCGCTGGCCGCCACTCGACCCCTGCAGACCGTCTTCCCGGCCGGAACACTCTCGCAGCAACTGCAAATGGTGGCGCGCATGATCGCCTCGCGGGATGCTTTGTCGGTCAAGCGTCAAGTGTTCTTTGTGTCCCTGGGGGGGTTCGATCTGCACGACTTCCTGTTGACTCAGCATCCCGGATTGATGTCACAGCTGGGTGAGTCGCTCAAGTCTTTCCATGCAGCCATGGGGGAACTGGGCATTGCCAACAAGGTGACGACCTTCACCGCCAGCGACTTTGGCCGCACGCTCACCTCCAACGGTGACGGCAGCGACCACGGCTGGGGCAGCCATCACTTCATCATGGGTGGCGCGGTGCAGGGCGGCCGTTTCTATGGCCGCTTCCCAGAGGTGGCCGTCAACGGCCCTGACGATGTGGGCCAAGGCCGCTTGCTGCCCACCACCGCGGTCGACCAGCTG
>RGEP01000164.1 GCA_009918225.1 Betaproteobacteria bacterium
CCCCGTTGCAGGGCGCAGGCCGGCCGCCTGTGGCATCCGTATGGGCTTGGAATCAAGCCCTGCGGTGGGCCCACCACTGCAGCACCTGGTGCACCGATTCCTCGATGCTGGTGCTGGAGTTGTCGAACATCACCGCATCTTCAGCGGGCTTCAGGGGCGCCACGGCGCGGGAACGGTCCCGCAGGTCGCGCGCCTCCAAATCCTGGCGAAGACTGTCAATATTAGCGGAAATCCCGTTAGAAATCAACTGCTTATGCCGCCGCTGGGCACGCGTGGCCGCCTCAGCGGTCAGAAACACCTTCAGGGCGGCATCGGGGAACACCACGGTGCCCATGTCGCGCCCGTCGGCCACCAGCCCTGGCACGGCGCGGAAGTCCAGCTGCCGCTGGTGCAAGGCGGTGCGCACCGGCGGCAGGGCCGAGACCCGCGAGGCCAGGGCGCCGGCGGTCTCGTGGCGCACCGCTTCGGTCTGGTCTTGGCCGTCGATCCACACCCGGTCGCCTTCGAAACGGATGTCCAGCGCCGCGGCCACCGCCGCCACTTGGGCGTGTGCGGCTTCGCTCAAGGGCTGCTCGGCGTCGGCCGGCAGCAGGCCGCGCGCCTGCGCGGCCAGGCCCACCGCGCGGTACAGCACGCCCGAATCCAGGTAGTGCCACCCCAAGGCCGCCGCCACACGGGCCGCCAGGGTGCCCTTGCCCGATGAACTGGGGCCATCGATGGTGACCACGGGGATGTCTTGCGTGCGCGCCTGCGACAAACCGAAGAGCGCCTCGAAATAGTCCGGGAAGGTCTTGCCCACACAGCGCGGGTCTTCGATGCGCACCCCCACCGGCGGTTGTGCACCGGCCAAGGGGTTGAAGGCGGCCAGCGACAGGCACATGGCCATGCGGTGGTCGTCATAGGTGTGCACGCTCGCCCGCTGCCAGGCGTCACGGGCTGGGGGCGTGACCGCAATCCAGTCCGGGCCTTCCTCAACCTGCGCACCCACCTTGCGCAGTTCGGTAGCCATGGCGGCGATGCGGTCGGTTTCTTTCACGCGCCAACTGCCGATGTCACTCAGCCGCGTGGTGCCCGTGGCATACAGCGCCATCACCGCCAGGGTCATGGCCGCATCGGGAATGTGGTTGCAGTTCAGCTCGATGGCCCGCAGCGGCCACGCGCCACGCCGCACCGAAAGCCATCCCGGGCCAGCTTGGATGTCCGCACCCATGGCCTGCGCGGCCTCCACAAAGCGGATGTCGCCTTGAATCGAGTCGGCCCCCACGCCTTCGATGCGAATGGGCTGGTCCACCGCGGCAATCGCGCCCAAGGCCACGAAGTAAGACGCCGACGAAGCATCGCCTTCCACATGGATACGGCCGGGCGACTGGTAGGCACTGCCCGCCGGGATCGTGAAGCGCTGCCAGCCTTCGCGCTGAACCACCACGCCAAAGCGCTGCAGCAGGGCCAAGGTGATGTCGATGTAAGGCTTGGAGATCAGCTCGCCTTCGACCTCGATCACCACCGGCTGTGTGCGCGCCGCCAAGGGCAGGGCCAGCAGCAAGGCGGTGAGGAATTGGCTGGACACATCACCGCGCACCCGCACCGGTGCCGTCAGGTTCAGCGCGCCGCCGGCGCGGCCCCGAAGGCGCAGGGGCGGGTAGCCCGGCTGGCCCAAGTCGTCCACCTGGCAGCCCAGTTGGCGCAGGGCGTCCACCAGGTCGCCAATGGGCCGCTCGTGCATGCGTGGCACACCGGAAAGCTCAAACTCGCCGCCTTGCAGCGTGGCCATCACGGCCAGTGCGGCGGTCAAGGGCCGCATGGCGGTGCCGGCATTGCCCAGGAACAGCGCGGCTTGGTGGGTGCGCAACTGCCCACCCACACCCCGCACCTCCAGCACCTCGCGGCCGTCTTGCAAGCGCCGCTGCAGCCCGCAGCCCAACTGCTCCAGGGCCTTGAGCATCACCGCGGTGTCGTCGCTGTCCAGCAGGTCGTGGACCTCGGTGGTGCCCGCGCTCAAGCCCGCCAGCAAGAGCACGCGGTTGGAAATGCTCTTGGAGCCCGGCAGGCGCACGGTGCCGCCGGCGGCGGTCAGCGGTGGCAGGTCGAGGTGGGGAATCGAAAACATGGGGCGCGTGGATGGCGTTCAGGCCGGATCGTCGGTGGGCGGCGCAGCGCCATTGAGGGTCCAGTGGGTGCGCACGGCCGATGCGGCGTCCACCAGGCGGGCCACCTCATCGTCTTGGCCCGCAGCCAGCGCCGTGCGCAGCGCGCCCAGTGCCGATTCGAATTGCGCCAGTTGTTGCAGCACCTCGTCACGGTTGGCGCTGAAGATGTCGCGCCAGATGGCGCTGGTGCCGCCCGCAATGCGGCTGAAATCCCGAAAGCCCGGGCCAGCCAAGGCCAGGTGACGCGCGGCGTCGGCTTGTTGGGCCACGGCGTTCACATAAGCAAAGGCCAAGAGGTGGGGCAAGTGGCTCACCGCCGCGAAGGTGCGGTCGTGCTGGTCCGCAGGCATGCGCACCACGCTGCAGCCCACCGCTTCCCACACGGCCTGCGCGCGCTGCAGGTGCAGGGCATCGTTTTCCGGCATGGGGGTGAGGATGCAGCGCCGGTCTTGGTACAGGCGGGCTTCAGCCTGCTCAATCCCGCCGCTTTCCTTGCCGGCGATCGGATGTGCGGGCACGAACTGCCCCAATGCCGCACCCAGCGCGGCGCGCGCCGCCGCCACCACATCGCGTTTGGTGGAGCCCACGTCCATGACCAAGGCATCCGGCCGCAGGGCAGGCCGCAGTTCGCGCAGGGTGGCTTCGGTGGCGGTGACGGGCACGGCCAGCAGGACCAGGTCAGCGCCCTGCACCGCTTGCGCGGCGCTGGTGTGTGTCGCGTCCACGATGCCCAAGGCCAGGGCGCGCTGGCTGCTGGCCGGGCTGCGGCTGTAGGCGCTGATGGGGGTGCCCGGCCAGGCCGCCCGCAGGGCCAAGGCGAAGGAGCCGCCCATGAGGCCGCAGCCGATCACGGCCACTGCTTGCGGCCGCCAAGGGCTGGTCTCTTGGGACGCGGGCGAGGCGTTGGACATTGGCGGCGAGCCCAGCCTCAATCGTTGACCGGATAGGAGCCCAAGACCTTGAAGAAGGCGCAGCAGCTTTGCAGTTCCTTCAGGGCCGCGGCCACGTGGGCTTGGTCCACATGGCCCTGCACATCGATGTAGAAGTAGTACTCCCACTGGCCGCTCTTGGCCGGGCGGGATTCAAAGCGCGTCATGGACACGCCGTGGGCCTTCAGGGGCATCAAGAGGTCGTGCACCGCTCCGGGGCGGTTGGGCACGCTGACCACCAGGCTGGTGCAATCTTTGCCCGACGGCGGTGGGGTGCCCAGGGTTTGGGGCAGGCAGATGATGGAAAAGCGGGTGCGGTTGTAGGCCTCGTCTTGGATCGCGTGGTGCACGATGTGCAAGCCGAACTGCGCGGCCGCGCGCTCGCTGGCCAAGGCGGCCCAGGCCGGGTTGGTGGCCGCCAAGCGAGCCCCCTCGGCATTGCTGCTCACGGCGCGGCGCTCCACATGCGGCAGGTGTTGGGCCAGCCAGGCTTGGCACTGCGCCAAGGCCTGCGGGTGGGCCATCACCACTTCTAGGCCCTCCAGGCCGTTGACCTGGCGCAGCAGGTTGTGCCGCACCAGCAGGCTGACCTCGCCCACCACCTGCACCGGCGAGCGCAGGAAAAGGTCCAGCGTGCGCGCCACCACGCCCTCGGTGGAGTTCTCAATGCCCACCACGCCGAACTGCGCGGTGCCCGCGGCGGTGGCGTGAAACACCTCGTCAAAGTTGGCGCAATAAATCAGGTTGGCCGCGCTGCCGAAGAACTCGATGGCCGCTTGCTCACAGAAGGTGCCTTGAGGGCCCAGCACCGCCACGCGCTGCGGTGCTTCCAGTGCCAAGCAGGCGCTCATCACTTCACGCCAAATGGACGTGATGTGCTGGTTGAGCAGGGGGCCTGGGTTGGCGCGCGTGATCTTGTCGATCACCTGCGCCACGCGGTCGGGGCGAAAGAAGGGTGTGCCTTCGGCGCGCTTGATGTGGCCCACCTGCTCGGCCACGCGGGCGCGTTGGTTCAGAAGGTCCAGGATCTGCGCGTCCAGCGCGTCGATTTGCTGCCGCAGCGGGGCCAGGCTGGCATTGCTGTCGGTGCCGGCGGGGGCGGCGCTGTGGCCGGCGCCGTGGCCGGTGCTGGGGGCCGCAGCCGGCGGCGGGTTCTGCTGATCAGCCATGTCGCCTCTGGAATTCATTCAAGTAGGCCACCAGGGCCTGCGCCCCCTGCAGCGGCATGGCGTTGTACAGCGAGGCGCGCAGGCCACCCAGGCTCTTGTGCCCCTTGAGTTGCAGCAGGCCTGCGCTTTGCGCACCTTCCAGAAAGGTGTCCTGCAAGCGCTCGTCGTGCAAGAAGAAGGGGATGTTCATCCGCGACCGTGCCTCGTGCGCCACGCGGTTCACATAAAAGCCGCCGGACCCATCGATCGTGCGGTAGAGCAAGGCCGACCGCTGCAGCGCGCGTTGCTCCATGGCGGCCACACCGCCTTGGGCCTTGAGCCACTGAAACACCAGGCCCGCGATGTAGATGCTGTAGGTGGGCGGCGTGTTGTACATGCTCTGGGCCTGTGCCACCAAGCGGTAGTTGAAAGCACTGGGGCAGCAGGGCAGGGCGCGGTCCAACAGGTCTTCGCGCACGATCACGA
>RGEP01000165.1 GCA_009918225.1 Betaproteobacteria bacterium
ATCAACGGCCGGGAACCACTCTTTGGGCCAGTTCCACAGCTCGCCCACCACCAGGGACCCGGGCTTTTCTTCATGGGCGGCTTGGGTCAGCGCATGCAGCAGGTCCATGCCGATGTCGTGCGCCACGTCCAGCCGCCAGCCATCGACCCCATCGCGCAAATAGCCTCTCACCACCGAGTCTGGCGCTCCCCACAGATAGGCCTGCACCGCCGGGTTCTCCATGTTCAGCTCGGGCAGGTTCTCCGCCTGCATCCACGAGCGGGCGCCACCGGGCATGTCGGGGTCGAAGATGAACCAGTCGCGCCAGGGGCTTTGCAGGTTGCTGCGCGCATCCTGAAAACGCGGCGCTTGGCGACCCATGTGGTTGAACACGCCGTCCAGCACCAGCTTCATGCCGTGCCGGTGCAGCTCCGCTGCCAGGTCTTTCACGTCTTCGCGCGTGCCGTACTCCGGCGAGACGCGCTGGTAGTCCAAAGCGTCGTACTTGTGATTGGTGAAGGCTTCGCAGATGGGGTTGAGGTAGAGCACATCGGCACCCAAGCGCACGATGTGGTCCAGACGGCTGCGCAGGCTGTGCAAATCACCACCCCAGAAGTCCAGCTCATGGCTCCACAGCCGGGCTTCTTCTGCGAAGTGACCCTGCTGCGGCACCTCGCTCCAATCCCGAAGCCGCTTAGGCGCGGGGTACAGGTGGCGCTTGGCCTGCAGGTTTTCAGCGGGGGCATAGCGGTCCACCAACACTTGGTAGGTGACCGCACCGTTTCGCCAGTCGGCCTCGCGGGCCTCATATCGCCCGGCGACTTGGGCGTCAAAGCGGTTGGCGCAGGGGTTCATCAGGGGATTCGCTTGTAGACGGAGTAGCCTTGCTTTGCATCGGGCACCACGGGGGTGAGGACCCGAACACCCCACGGTGGCAGTGTGACCGTGATGAAGCCGGCACCGACCTTGGTGGGTGCCTGGGTCTTTGGGGGCGGCAGGTGTGGGGCATTCAGAGCCTCACGCAGGGGCGCGTCATCCATCAGCATGCCATTGCGCAGCGCCACCGTTTCCGTTACCGATTGATCGCTGGCGTTGGCCAGCACCAATACCGTATCGGCCACGCGGTTGGTGTGGCGTTCGAAGGCCAAGAGGTGGCGTGTGTCCAGGAGACGGAAATCACCGACTCGCAGCGCACGGTTGTCCTGGCGCAGCTTGATGAGCCCCGTGATCCATTGCATTTCGGGGTGCTCATCGTGCACCAGGTCCCAGCGCATCGGACCTCGTTGTGCGGGATCCCAGCCGCCGGTCATGCCCACTTCCGAACCGTAGTACAGGTTCGGTGACCCCGGCAAGGTGAATTGGAGCGCCTGTGCCAAGCGCCGTCGGCCCTCGTGTGGGATCTCGGTGGCGATGCGCTGCACATCGTGGTTGTCCAGCAGCACCCAGCTCTTGAGCAGAGGCTCAATGCCCACGTCTTGAACGGTTCGCTCGATCATCCTGGCCGCTGGCGCGGACGCCAATTCACCCGACACCAATTTGAGCAAGAGCGTGCGCCAGTGAAAGTTCATCACCGCATCCATGGCCGGCATCCAGCCCGACGGGTGGTTGACGATCTCACCGACCACCAGCGAGCCGCGCTTTTCGGCATGAGCGGCCTGGGTCAACTCGGCCAGATAGGCGGGGCCCAATTCATAGGCGGTGTCCAGACGCCATCCGTCGACGCCGTCGCGCAGGTAGCCCCGAACCACTGAGTCCTTGGCCAGCCAGAGGTGCTCGCGAACGGGGCGGTGTTCCAGGTTGAGCTCGGGCAGGTTCTGCACGTCCTTCCAGGTTCGAGCACCGCCCTTGTGCTGGGGGCCCATCACGAACCAACGGCCGGCTTCGGAGCTGGGGTCTCGCTGCGCATGCACGAAGCGCGGCGCCTGGCGCCCCATGTGGTTGAAGACGCCGTCGAGCACCAGCTTCATGCCGCGCTGGTGCAGGTCACGTGCCAGGGCCTTCACATCTTCTCGGGTGCCGAACTCTGGAGACACCGCCTTGAAGTCGAGACTGTCGTACTTGTGGTTGGTGTAGCCCAGGTGTATGGGGTTGAGGTAGAGCACGGTGGCGCCGAGCCGCTGCACATGGTCCAGCCGGCCACGCAGGCTGTTGAGGTCGCCACCCCAGAAGTCGATCTCATGGCTCCAGACCTGCGCCTGCTCGACAAAGTGGCCCGCCTTGGGCACCTCGTCCCATCGGCGCAGGATCTTGGGTGGAGCGTACAGGTGCTGCTTGGCGACCAAGTCAGCGCTGGGGGCAAAACGGTCCACCAGCACCTGATAGACGATGGCGCCGTTGCGCCAGTCCTGCTCGCGTGCGGTGTAGGTATCGGCGGGCAGGCGCGTCACAGGCGTTGGCGGGACGGTGGACTGAGACCACGAAACTTGTGGCCACAACCCGCCACCGCACAGAAGCATCCATGCCATCGACCCGAGAAGGGCCCGGCCCTTCCAGCCTGGACTCCTAAGCAGCATGGTTCGCGGCCTCGACTTGCACCCGGCGCAGCGCCAAGCCTTGTTCATCAAAGGCATAGGTCAGGGCTGGATCCACCTGCAGCCGCAGGCCTTGACCGCCCTTGACTTGAACCAGGCCATTGAGTTGAACCGTGGCCGGAGCGTCTTGGCCGGGCAGCGCACAGTAGGCAACGGTGGTCCCCCCCAGGGCTTCCACAAACGTGACCTCAGCAGGGATCAGGTTTTCCGTGGCATGGGGCTCGGCGATGCTCAGGTGTTCGGGCCGCACGCCCAGGCTGATCGCCTGGCCGGGATGCGTACCAGAGCCGTCGATGGCACAGCTCAGTTTGGAACCGTCGGCCAGGCGCACGCGCAGGTGCTGGGCACTGGCGTCCACCACGGTGGCCGGCAGGAAGTTCATCTGGGGAGAGCCGATGAAGCCTGCTACGAATCGGTTGCGTGGATGGTGGTAAAGCTCCAAGGGCGCGCCCACCTGTTCCACGCGCCCGGCCGACAGCACCACGATGCGGTCGGCCAGCGTCATGGCCTCCACCTGGTCGTGTGTCACGTAGATCATGGTGGTCTTGAGCTGCTCGTGCAGCTTGGCGAACTCGTAGCGCATTTCCACCCGCAGGGCGGTGTCGAGGTTGGACAGCGGCTCGTCAAACAGAAACACCGAGGGCTGGCGAACAATGGCCCGGCCGATGGCCACGCGTTGGCGCTGGCCACCGGACAAATCCTTGGGTTTGCGCTCCAGCAGATGCTCGATGTGCAGGATGCGTGCGGCGTGGCGCACGGCCGCATCGATGTCGGCTTTCGGGAGCTTGGCCAGCTGCAGGCCAAAGGCCATGTTGTCGTACAGGTTCAGGTGCGGGTACAGCGCATAGCTCTGAAACACCATGGCGATGCCCCGCTCCGACGGCGCGGCTTCGTTCATGCGCTGCCCGCCGATGCACAGCTCGCCCCCCGTGATTTCCTCCAGGCCAGCGATGCACCGCAGCAGCGTGCTCTTGCCGCAACCCGATGGGCCCACGAAGACCACGAACTCGCCGTCGTGAATCTCGAGGTCGATGCCCTGCAGGATGCGGGTGCTGCCAAAGGCCTTTTCGACGCCAACCAGTTTCAGCTCAGCCACAGCTCCTCCGTTTGAACCGCACAGCCCTGTTGTGTGGGCTGCCCCAGATGTAACCAAGATGAACCTGGAAATGCCGCGGGCGGCCCAGCACTTGCATTACAGTGGGTTCCGAGCCTAATGTAGTAAAACTACAATTGCATCCACGTTTCCGATAGGGTCCCTTGCCATGCCTGCCTCCGATCTGCTGCTCGCCGCCGTTGAGGAGGCCCAAACCCGGGCACGGGCCGAGGGCGTGGGCTTGGCGCCGGCGGCCTTGTTGCGGGCTGTGGCACAGGCCTGCCGCGGGCCCTTGGAAGCACGCTGGGCCCGAACACAGGCCGAGGATGGGCTGCATCTGCAGGCCTTGAGTGCATCGGGCACGGCGGGCGTGGCAACGACCCGCCGCGTGCACTACCTGTCCATGGAATTCCTGATGGGGCGGGCCCTGCACAACGCCTTGTCGGCCCTGAACCTGCGCGATGGCCTGGAGGCTGCGCTGCAAGCGCAAGGGGCCAGCCTGGCCGATGTGTTGGAAGCCGAAGGCGATGCGGCCTTGGGCAATGGGGGGCTGGGCCGCCTGGCGGCCTGCTTCCTGGACTCGTTTGCCGAATTGGGCTTGCCCTCATTTGGCTATGGCATGCGCTACCGCTACGGCATGTTCGCGCAGCGCATTGTGGACGGGCGTCAGAGTGAGGTACCTGACGACTGGATGCGCGATGGCAACCCGTGGGAGATCTTGCGCCCTGAGGTGCGATACCCGGTGCACTTCGGTGGGCGCGTGATCCAAGAGGGCGTCAAGCGGCGTTGGGTGCCCGCAGAGACCGTTGCCCGCTCATCACAGCGAGCGCACCTCCACCTTGCGCCAATGGCAGGCCGTCTCGGAACAAGCGATTGACTTTGAGCGCTTCTGCCGCGGGGAGTACGAGGCCGCGGGCCGCGCCCAGCATGAAGCCGATCTGCTCAATTGGGTGCTGTACCCCGACGACAGCACCCAGCAGGGCCGCCGTCTGCGCCTGAAGCAAGAGGCTTTCTTGGTCAGTGCCTCGCTGCAAGACGTCATCGCACGCCACCTGCGTGAAGTGGGCA
>RGEP01000166.1 GCA_009918225.1 Betaproteobacteria bacterium
TGCCTTGCGGCTTTAAGCCCCTCTCAGAGCCAGCACCTGAACGCCCACACTTATCGGCTGTCAATTTTTAAAGAACATCGCCACAAACCCAGCAGCCCCGAAAGACCACCCAAGCACTCGAGCATCAGCGCCTCAGCCTCAGCACCCAAACCACACACCCCGAAGAGCCGTCGTCTAAGCACCCGCTTGCGCACCCGCCTTAAGCACCCCACCGTTTGCAGCAGAGCCTGCGATTGTGACACGTTTTTTTGCCCCTCGTCAACCCCGACCAAAATCTAAGGGTTTCTTCTGAGCGCCGTTCACAAGCGGAGCCTGCCAGTCTACCTCAACTTCGAGGCGCATGGCAAGCTCAGCGATGAAGGGCTCGACAAAGGCCGCCATGGAATCCGTCGCCGAGCAGGCCCAAGGAGCGGCCTTGCCCACCCGCAGGGCTGAAAAGCCTCAGCGGGCCGCGCGAAACACCCGAGCAGCGGCTTGCTCCGGGTACTCGTCGGCCAGCACGGCCTGCAGGTGTTGCGACAAATGGCGGGTGTCGGCGCGCAGCACGCGCTGCTTGACCTCAGCGATCCTTGAGGGATGCATGGAAAAGCTGCGCAGGCCCATGGCCAGCAGCATTTCGGTGAACACCGGGTCACCGGCCATCTCGCCACAGACGCTCACCGACTTGCCCAAGCGGCGGCCACACTCAATGGTCGAGGCCACCAACTGCAACACCGCGGGATGCCACGGGTCGTACAGGTGCGCCACCTGTTCGTCCGCACGATCGATCGCCAGGGTGTACTGGATCAGGTCGTTCGTGCCAATGGACAAGAAGTCGAAATGCGGCGCGAACAAGGGAATCATGATGGCCGTGGCGGGGATCTCCACCATCGCACCCACTTCGGCATCGGTAAAGGGTATGCCTGCTTCGGTCAGTTGGCGCTTGGCCAAGGCGATCTGCGCCAGCGTCTGCCGCACTTCATTGAGATGGCCCACCATGGGCACCAGGATGCGGACTTTGCCGTAGGCGCTGGCCCGCAGGATGGCGCGCAGCTGTTGCAGGAACATGTCCGGCTCAGACAGGCTCCAACGAATGGCCCGCAGACCCAATGCGGGGTTGAGCACGTGTTCATGACGCAGCTCATGGATGCTCATGCGGTCCAGCGGCTTGTCAGCGCCCACGTCGACGGTGCGGATGGTCATCGGCAGGCCCTGCATATCCTGCACAGCGCTGCGGTAGCACTCGAACTGCTCGTCCTCTGAGGGCAAGTGCCCATCTCGGTTCATGAACAGGAATTCGGTGCGGAACAGGCCCACGCCCACCGCACCGGCTTGTGTGGCCGCCTGCGCGTCACGCGGCATCTCGATGTTGGCCTGCAGCTCCACCCGCTCGCCGTCTAGGGTCACCGCTGGCGTGTTGCGCAGCCGGTGCAAACGGGCACGCTCCAGCTCGCTTTGGCGCTGGCGGAAGCGGTATTCCTCCAACACGATGGCGGGCGGGTTGATGATCACCACACCGGCGTCACCGTCGATCACCACCCAGTCGTCTTGCCGAATCAGGCGGCTGGCTTCGCGGGCGCCAACGACGGCCGGAATGTCCATGCTGCGGGCCACGATGGCCGTGTGGGAGGTCTTGCCCCCCACATCGGTGACAAAACCGGCAAAGACGCTGCGCTTGAACTGCAGCATGTCGGCCGGGGCAATGTCGTTGGCCACAAGAATCAGCGGCTCCTCGCCACCGAAGTCGTGCTGCACCGAGCGGTCCGCGGGCGTTCCTGAGCCCGCGGCCGAACGCTGCAGCGCGCGCAGCAAGCGCTCCACCACCTGCTCGATATCGGCTTTGCGCTCGCGCAGGTACTCGTCCTCCATCTCATCAAACTGGCGGGACAGCACCTCGAGTTGGGCCGACAAGGCCCATTCAGCGTTGTAGTGGCGATCTTGCACCCACTGCTTGGTGGCTGCGATCATGGTCTCATCGTTGAGCAGCATCAGGTGCACATCCAGCAGAGCGTTGAGCTCTCCAGGGGCATCGGCAGGCATGTCGCGTTGAAGTGCTTGCAGCTCCCGGGCCACTTCGTCACGCGCGCGCCGCAGACGATCAACCTCCGCCTCAAGCTGAGCGTCATCCACAAAGTAGTGGGCCACGTCCATGCGGCTGGAGGCGATCAACACCGCGCGGCCGATGGCCACGCCCTTGGAGACCGCCAAACCGAAGACCTGGATGCTCATGGCAGGGCCCGCCCCATAGCGCCTATTGGCCTTCGCCAAACTTGTCGTTGATCAGGGCCACCAGCGCGTCCATCGCGGCCTGCTCATCGGGCCCATCGCACTCGATCTCCACCTCTGCGCCCAAACCGGCGGCCAGCATCATCACGCCCATGATGCTCTTGGCATTGATGCGCCGCCCGTTTCGGCTCAGGTGCACGGCGCAGGCGAAAGAACCGGCCAGCTTGGTGAGTTTGGCCGAGGCGCGCGCATGCAGGCCCAGTTGGTTACTGATCGTGATGGCGGTCTTGACCATGATGGACTCGTAGCTCCTGAAACTGGGGTGCGCGGGCCTCTACCGGCATGACCCCTTGCGTGGCGCCACTGACGGCGCGTTCAGCCAAACGCTCGGCACTTTCCTGCTCGTAGCACAGCACACGCCACAACATGGGCACATTCACGCCCGTGACCACCCGGATGCGCCGATGGTCCGTGAGCCGCTGCGCCACGTTGCAGGGCGTGGCGCCAAACACATCGGTCAGCACCAAGACCTCTTGCTGCGGCAGCTTGGCCAAGAGGGCCTTGGCCTGCTCTTCAATCTGGGCAGGGGGCAGGCCGGGCGGCACATCCAGCGCACACAGGCGCGCAGCACAGTCGGGATAGACATGCTCGGCCACGCTGCGCAAGGCCGAAGCCAGTGGCGCATGGGCGATCAGGAGCACGGCAGTGTGGTTCATGCAGCGGTCAAAGTGGCGTGCCTATTCTGCACCCTTCGGCTGTCCTGGCCCAGCAGCAGAATGCGCCCTGCC
The DNA here is from genome assembly GCA_009918225.1 of Betaproteobacteria bacterium. Lineage (GTDB taxonomy): Bacteria > Pseudomonadota > Gammaproteobacteria > Burkholderiales > Burkholderiaceae_C > RFTU01. The sequence continues at coordinate 2,994 of RGEP01000166.1, forward strand.
TGAGCCCGCCCACAAGAACCACAAGTAGCACAGGGCGCAGCCCGTGGCCAGCACACCGAAGGCACCCTGGAAAGCGCCCACCTTGGACCATCCTTGGGCCAGCAAGGCGTCGATGATCAACCCCAGCCCCCACTGTGCGCTGAAGACACCCAGGAAGATCAGCAGATTGAAGGCCGACAAGGCGCGACCGACCAAACGGGCTTCAAAGGCTTGACCCACAGCAGGCTGAGACAGCGACAGCAGCACACACGACACGCACCACAGGGCCACCATGGGTGGGCCAGCAGCCGGGCCCAGGGCCACCACCGTGAAGAGCAAGGCCGTGCTGATGGGGCTGGCCCACCGGATCAACCGTTCGGCGCTCCAGCCCCGGGCCGACAAACGCGGTACCAGGGCGCCCAAGCTCGCAAAGGACACCAGCATGGCCAGGTTCACCCAAAACAGCCCCCGCGCGCTGGCTGCGGCGTCCAGGCCGGTGACCTGGCTGAACCAGGGGCCGGCCCACAGGGCCTGCACCGCCACCAGCCCACCGTAATGCCAAAAACCCATGGGCGCCAGGCGCAAAAAAGTAGGGTGGCGAAAAATGTGTGCATAGCCCTGCCTCGCGGGGCCCGGGGTCGCGGGGGGCTCCTGGCGGATGTCTGAGGGCACCACCCACCAGATGAACGCGGCGCAGGCTGCGATGCCCGCTGCCGACAACCAGAACAGGCCACGCCAACCCACCAAGGGCAACAGGGCGTGCACCGGCACGGTGGACATCAGCATGCCCAGGGAGCCGGTCATCAGCATCCACGACGAGGCGCGCAGCTGCACCTCGGGGCTGTAGGCATGGCGAAAACTGGTGAGGGCCGCCATCAAGCCTGCCGACAGGCCCACCCCCATCAGGGCCCGCGCCACCAGCAGGGCTTCAAAGCTCTGGGCCATCGCAAAAGCCGAACAGGCCAAGACCGCCACGCCCATCATGAACACCAACACCCGCTTGGGTCCGATGCGGTCCAGCGCGGCTCCCAAGGGAAGCTGGGTGCTGGCAAAGCCCGCAAAGAAGACACCGGCCAACAAACCCAGGTCGGCCGCGCCCAGGCCCAGTTCCGCGCTGAACTGCGGGGCCAGGGTGGCGGTCACGGCCCGCAACAAGGCAGAAAAGAAGTAGCCGAAGGCAAAGGCCAGAAACAGCAGAATCGGTCGCGTCAAGGCATCACCTTCAACTGGCCGAAGAAGTTCTCCAGCGCCACGTCGCTCAAGCGCTCGCCATGCACGCTCAATTGCACCAGGCCTTGGGGTGTGGCCATGAACAAGGCTTGCGTGCGCAGCGCAGGCCCGCTCGCAGCCGCTCGGGCATGTCGCGTCCACCGCCCCTGCACACCATCGGGCAAGCGCACGCCGGCAGGCGCAGCCTGCGCGCCCTCCAGCGGGCCCCAGCGCGCCACGGCGTCCTGGGCCAACCCATCCATCGCCTGAGCAGGCAGACCAGCGGCCTGGGAAGACGGCTCAGCTCGCGGGGGTGGAGCCAGCGCCAAGGCGGCGAAGGTCATGCCTGCCGCGTCGCAGGCCAGCAAGGCTGCCGACCAGGGTTGTCCCGCCACTTCCACCACGCGGGATTGGCTCTGTGGCTTGCAGGGAAACAGCAGGGACAAGCCCGCACCGGCCAGCCGCGCG
>RGEP01000167.1 GCA_009918225.1 Betaproteobacteria bacterium
CAAGACTATGTGGGCACGGTGATGACGCTGTGCAACGCCAAGCGCGGCATCCAGATGAACATGGCCTACCACGGCAAGCAGGTGATGCTCACCTATGAACTGCCGCTGGCCGAAATCGTGCTCGACTTCTTCGACAAGCTCAAGAGCGCCACCCGCGGCTACGCCTCGATGGACTATGAGTTCCGGGAGTACCGCAGTGCCGATGTGGTGAAGGTGGACATCCTGATCAACGGCGAGAAGGTGGACCCGCTGGCCATGATCGTGCACCGCAGCCAAAGCCAGTACCGCGGCCGTGCGGTGGCCGCCAAGATGCGCGAGCAGATTCCGCGCCAGATGTACGACGTGGCCATCCAGGCCGCCATCGGTGCGAACATCATCGCCCGTGAGAACATCAAGGCCCTGCGCAAGAACGTGCTGGCAAAATGCTACGGTGGTGACATCACCCGCAAGCGCAAGCTCCTGGAAAAACAGAAGGCGGGCAAGAAGCGCATGAAGCAGATCGGGACGGTTGAGGTGCCCCAGGAAGCCTTCCTGGCCATCCTTCAGGTGGACGAGTGATGAACGGTGTGATGACCCCTTTGGCGGCGGCGCTCTACGCCTGCCTGGCGTTTTACCTGGGCGGTTGGTGGATGGGGCGTTGGGCGGGCAACTTCTCGCTGCTCCTGTTCCTGATGTCGGTGGCCACTTTCTTGTTCTGGCTGGCCGAGCGTTTCCATTTCCAGCCGGCCCGAGAGGCAGCTGCTCGTGAACTGGAGCAGCAGGCGCAGCGCCGCCGGGCCGAACTGCAGAAGATGGGCATCGCACAGGGCGACGACCGGTTGGAAGAGGCGCAGGCGCAGGCCCTGATGCCCCCTTGGTGGGTGGAGTGGACGGCCGGGCTGTTCCCCATCATCGTGTGCATCTTTGTGCTGCGCTCCTTCCTGTTCGAGCCCTTCAAGATTCCCTCGGGTTCGATGATCCCCACGCTGGCCGTGGGCGATCTCATCCTCGTGAACAAGTACCACTACGGCATCCGCCTGCCGGTTGTCCACACCAAGTTGATCGACCTCAGCCCCGTGCAGCGTGGCGACGTGATCGTGTTCCGCTATCCCGTGGACCCTCGCGCCGACTACATCAAGCGCGTGGTGGGCCTGCCCGGCGACACGGTGGCCTACCTGAACAAGCGGCTGACGATCAACGGCCAGCCGGTGCCCACCACGGCCATGCCCGACTTCTACGATGAGGACAGCCTGCGCTATGCCCAGCAGTGGCAGGAGGTGCTGGGCGACAAGCCACACCGCGTGCTCACCGACAAGGCGGTGCCCCCCTTCGTGATGGGCACCTTTGATCATCCGCACGCCAAGGCCTGCCAGTACACGGCTGAGGGGGTGCAGTGCACGGTGCCGGCCGGCCACTACTTCGTGATGGGCGACAACCGCGACAACTCCCAAGACAGCCGCTATTGGGGCTTCGTCCCGGACGAGAACCTGGTGGGCCGGGCCTTCTTTGTGTGGATGAACTTCGGCAACCTCAGCCGCATCGGCGGCTTCAACTGAAGCCCACAACGGGTCGGCTTGTGAGCCCAACCGGCAACCCGGCCCTGGACCAGCTGCAACAGCGGCTGGGGCACCGCTGGGCGCAGCCCGGTTTGCTGCAGCGCGCGCTCACCCACCGCAGCTACGGCGCGGACCACAACGAGCGCTTGGAGTTTCTGGGCGACAGCGTGTTGAGCACCGCCATTTCGCGCCTGCTGTACAGCCGTTATGGCGACAGCGCCGAGGGCGACCTGACCCGCGTGCGGGCCCACCTGGTGCGCGAAGACAGCCTGCACCGCCTGGCGCTGGAGTTGGAATTGCCAGGCCTCCTGCGCCTGTCCGACGGCGAGGCCAAGGGCGGCGGTGCGCAGCGCCCGTCGATCTTGGCCGATGCCCTGGAAGCCTTGATTGGCGCGGTGTTCATCGATGCGGGCTACGAGCCGGCCGCGGCGGTGGTGCAGCGCCTGTTTGGCCCGCTGATCGACAGCACCGACCTGGCCCGCTGGTCCAAGGACGCCAAGACCGAACTGCAAGAGTGGCTGCAAGGCCGGCGCCTACCGGTGCCGGCCTACCGCATCGTGGCCACCCGCGGCCAAGCCCATGCCCAGACCTTCGAGGTTGAATGCGTGGTGGAGGCCTTGTCGCTGAGCGAGCGTGGCGAAGGCCGCTCGCGCCGCATCGCCGAGCAGGAGGCCGCGCGGCGCCTGCTCGATCAAGTCAAGGCCCAGCCGTGAACCCACCTGCCGCCGATCAAGGCTCAAACGCACCCGCGCCTGAACCCGTGCGTGAACCCGTGAGTGAGCCCGTGACTGAGCCCGTGCCTGAACCGTCCACCATGCCCACCCCTGTGCACGCTTCAGAGCCCTCGGCAACAGAGGGCGCCACCCGCTGCGGCCTGGTGGCCATCGTGGGCCGGCCCAATGTGGGCAAGAGCACCCTGCTCAACGCCCTGGTGGGCCAAAAGGTGAGCATCACCTCCAGCAAGGCGCAAACCACGCGCCACCGCATCACCGGCGTGCGCACCCTGCCGGGCGAACAGCCGGGCACCGGCGCGCAGTTTGTGTTTGTCGACACGCCGGGCTTTCAGACCCGCCACGCCACGGCGCTCAACCGCAACCTCAACCGCACGGTGCAGTCGGTGCTGTCCGATGTCGACGCGGTGCTGTTCCTCGTGGAAGCCGGCAAGTTCACCGCTGACGACGCCAAGGTGCTGGCCTTGCTGCCCGAGCACAAACCGGTCATCTTCGTGGCCAACAAGCTCGACGAGGTGCAGCGCCGCGAGTCCATGCTGCCGTGGTTGCAGCAGATGCAGGCCCGACGCGCCTTCACCGAATTCGTGCCCATGTCGGCACGGCGCGCCGCGGATGTGCAGCGCCTTTTGGGCATCGTGGAGCCCTTCCTGCCGGTGCAGCCCTGGTTTTATGAGGAAGACGCGCTGACCGACCGCAGCGAGCGCTTCCTGGCCAGCGAGATCATCCGCGAAAAGCTGTTTCGCCTGACCGGCGACGAGCTGCCCTACAGCTGTACCGTGGTGCTGGACAAGTACGAGGAAGAAGGGCGCTTGCGCCGCATCAGCGCCAGCATCGTGGTGGACCGCGACGCCCACAAGGGCATGATCATCGGTGCCCAAGGCGAACGCCTGAAGCGCATCGGCAGCGAGGCGCGACAGGACCTGGAGCGGCTGATGGACGCCAAAGTGTTCCTGGAGCTGTGGGTGAAGGTGCGCTCGGGTTGGGCCGACAGCGAGGAGCACCTGCGGTCCTACGGGTATGAGTGAGCCGCGTGCCCACACCCCGCGTGCGCAGCCGGCCTATGTGCTGCACGCCTACGACTGGAGCGAGTCCAGCCTGATCCTGGACCTCTACACCCGCGAGGAGGGTCGCGTGGTGGCCGTGGCCAAAGGGGCCAAGCGCCCCTACTCCCAGCTGCGTGCCGTGCTGCTGCCCTTTCAGTGCGTGTCGGTGCAGCTCAGCCGTTCCAAGGCAGATGCGGCGGAGGACGAGGTGCGAACCTTGCGCTCGGCGGAATGGGCCGCGGGCTCTGCAGTGCTGCCCGCATCTGCTTTGCTGGGGGCCTACTACCTCAACGAGTTGTTGATGAAGTTTCTGCCGCGCGGCGCGGTGCAGTCCGAGCTCTTTGCGCACTACCATGCCGTGCTGCGGGCCTTGTCTGACGAAGCAAGCGACCTGCAGTCCACGCTGCGCGCCTTTGAGCTGCTGCTGCTGGAGGACCTGGGCCTGCTGCCCGACCTGGCACACGACGCATTGGGTGGGGGGCTTGTGCAGCCCAGCGCACCGTACACCTGGCGGCCCGAGTTGGGCCTGGTGCAGGCCGGTGCTGAAGACGAAGCGCTCCTGGGCCAGCAGTGGATTGCCCTGCAGGCCGCGTTGATGGCGGGCTCCATGGGTGCGCTGCAACAGGCGTGTCAGGGCTCGAGAAGCGCGCTGCGGGTGCTGCTGCGCCGCGCCTTGGCGCATCATCTGGGTGGCGCACCCCTGCGCACCCGTGAACTCATGCAGTCCTTGCGCCGTTTGGGCGCCTGGACGCCCACTGGAGCATCGCCATGAACCCCTTGATGCTGGACCACACAGCCGACCATCGTGGACCACACACCGCTTTGTCGGTGAACGTGAACAAGGTGGCGCTGCTGCGCAATTCACGCCACCTGAACATTCCCAGTGTGGTGCGTGCCGCGCAGTGCTGCTTGGAGGCGGGCTGTCAGGGCATCACCATCCACCCCAGGCCGGATGAGCGCCACATTCGGGCCACGGACGTGGGCGAGTTGGCCGCCCTGATGAAGCAGTGGCCCCAGGCCGAGTTCAACATCGAGGGCAACCCCTTTCACAACCTGATGGAGCTGGTGCGCGCGGTGCGCCCGCACCAAGCCACCTTCGTGCCCGACTCGGTGGACCAGTTCACCAGCGACCACGGTTGGAACTTGCCGGCCGACGCCGAGCGGCTGCGGCCCTTGATCGATGAATGCCACGCCTTGGGCGTGCGCGTCAGCCTGTTCATGGACCCCTTGCCCCAGGCCATGGTGCATGCCCGGGCGGCCGGTGCCGACCGGGTGGAGCTGTACACC
>RGEP01000168.1 GCA_009918225.1 Betaproteobacteria bacterium
CCTCATATTCAGGCCGGCCGGCTGCGTGCACTGGCACTGCTGTCGCCCCAACGCAGCCCCTTGTTGCCCGATGTCCCCACTTACCGCGAGCTCGGTTTCGAGGACTTGAGCGAAGGCGGCTGGTTCGGCCTGATGGCTCCGGTCGGTACACCGCCGGCGGTCGTGGCTCGGCTGCGTGAAGCCGCTCATAAGGCCATGGAGGACCCGGGCTTCAAGGCCCAGGCCGAAAAGATCGGCGGGGTATCCATGGCCAATACGCCCGAGGAATTCGCTCAACAGATCAAGACCGCTCTGGCGCGCTACCAACGGGTGGCGCGGGTGGCCAACATTCAACCGGAATAGAAGATGGTGCATGTCGAGTACACGCCAGCCTTTGTGCTGCACCGGCCTGCCGCTGAACGCCGGATTCCGCTGGTGTGTGACTCGCCCCACAGCGGAGTCGAATACCCAGCTGACTTCGGTACGGTTGCACCTTGGGCTGACCTGCGACAGGCCGAAGACACCGACATTGATGCGCTGTGGGCCGCCGCCCCTGAGCATGGCGCGACCCTGGTGGCTGCGCGTTTTCCTCGCAGCTACATCGATCCCAACCGGGCCCTAGAAGACCTGGACCCCGACTTGCTCGACGGTCCATGGCCGCATCCCTTGCAGCCCGGTGAGAAGTCACGCTTGGGCTACGGCCTCATTTGGAAGCAGCTCAACCGTGAGCAGCCCTTGTATGCACGTCGGCTCACCGTGGCTGAGGTGCAGCAGCGCATCGCCCGCTGCTGGCAGCCCTATCGAGATGCCTTGTCACAGGAGATTGAAGCCGCTGCCGCTCGGTTTTCAGGGGCCTGGCACCTGAACCTGCATTCGATGCCGAACAACGCCTACGCGCGTCTAGGCCTAGACCCTCGAAGGCCCTTGGCTGACTTCGTTTTGGGTGACCGCGATGGCAGCACCTGTGAGCCGGGTTTCATCGATGTGGTGGAGCGCAGCCTGCTGGAGCGTGGCTACACGGTGGCCCGCAACGACCCGTACAAAGGCGTGGCCCTGTTGGCCCAGATCGGCCAGCCCTTGCGTAACCGCCACAGCTTGCAGATCGAGATCCGCCGCCCGCTCTACATGCACGAGGCCACGAGAGAGCGCTCAGCAGGCTTCGAGCCGCTGCGGGCGCACTTGGGCGAGGTATTGGGCGAAGTGGCGGCCTATGTCCGCAGCCGATTGCCCGGCTGAGGTCCAGACCCAGGCTCAGGCGCTGTGGCCCTTGATGTAGGTCTCGAGGAACGAGACATGCTCGCCCAGTTCGCTCATCATTTGCTTGACCACATCGCCGATCGAGATCACCCCCAAGAGCTGGCCCTGCGCCACCACCGGCAGGTGCCGGAACCCTTTGGTGGCCATCAGGCCCATGCACAGCTCCATGGGGTCGCCTGGCTTCACGCTCAGGGGGTTGGGCGTCATGATGTCGGCAACGGGGGTGTGGTCGGCATCCCGCCCGGCCAAGAAGGCGCGAATGGCGCAGTCACCTTGAGACACGATGCCCACCAGCCGGTCCGATTCCGTGACCAGCACGGCGCGCACCCGATGTTCTTTCATCAGCTCCAGCGCCGTTTTAACGGGCGCCTGCGGGGCCACCTGAATCACGCGTTGCGGTTTATGGGACAGGCAATCCTTGACGGTACTCATAACAGGACCCTTTCTAGGGTGAGGGTTTCGGGGTACTGCTACTGCCTAAACTGCAAGTGTCAACCCAAATGGACGCTGAGACAAGCGCTGCGCACATGACCAAGCAAGGGACTCTGTATCCACACCTCCTGGAGCCCTTGGAGGTGGCCGGACGGCGCTTGCGAAACCGGGTTCTCATGGGCTCCATGCACACCGGTCTGGAAGATGGGCGCGACCTGGGGCCCTTGGCGGCCTTCTTCCGCGAGCGGGCGCAGGGTGGTGTGGGCCTGATCGTCACCGGTGGCATCGCCCCCAACATCGCGGGCTGGGCCAAGCCCTTCGCTGGAACCCTGGCCACCCAGGCAGCAGCCCGGCGGCACCAAACGGTGACCCGCGCCGTGCACGAAGCCGGCGGCCACATCGCCATGCAGATCCTGCACACCGGCCGCTACGCCTATCACCCCTTTGCTGTGGCCCCCACGCGGCTGCGCTCGCCGATTTCGCCGTTTACACCCTTCGAGCTGTCGGCGCGGGGGGTCGAGCGCCAGATACGGGCCTTTGTGCGCTGTGCCCTGCTGGCCCGCGAGGCGGGGTACGACGGTGTGGAAATCATGGGCTCAGAGGGCTACTTCATCAACCAGTTCATCTCGGCGGCCACCAACCACCGCCAAGACGCCTGGGGCGGTGACTTCAGTCACCGCATGCGGTTGCCCGTGGAAATCGTGCAACGCACCCGCGAGGCACTCGGGCCCGATTTCATCCTCATTTACCGGCTCTCGATGATCGACCTGGTGCCCGGCGGCAGCCGGTGGGATGAGGTGCTGACCCTGGGCCGTGCCATCGCCCAGGCGGGCGCTTCCATCATCAACACCGGCATCGGCTGGCACGAGGCCCGCATTCCAACGATTGCCACCAGCGTCCCCCGCGCGGCCTTCACCTGGCTCACCGCCCGCTTGAAGCAAGCCTTTCTGAATGAAGGCATCACCACGCCGGTGGTGGCCAGCAACCGCATCAACACACCCGAGGTGGCTGAAGGCATCCTCGCCGAAGGCGCGGCCGACCTCGTGTCGATGGCCCGGCCACTGTTGGCCGATGCTGACTTTGTGATCAAGGCCGCACAGGGGCGTGCGCAGGACATCAACACCTGTATCGCCTGCAACCAGGCTTGTCTGGACCACATCTTTCAGAACCAGCGGGCCGGCTGCCTGGTCAACCCGCGGGCCTGTCGCGAAACCGAATGGGTGATGCGCCCTGCAACGCGCGCCAAGCGCATCGCCATCGTGGGCGCGGGCCCGGCCGGCGTCACCGCGGCCACCTGGGCTGCAGAGCGTGGCCACGAGGTCCATTTGTTCGAACGCGACGAGGCCATCGGCGGCCAGCTCAACATGGCACGCCGCATCCCCGGCAAGGAAGAGTTCGATGAGATGCTGCGCTATCTGAGGCGGCGCATCGAAACCACCGGTGTGCACTTGCATCTGGGGCGTGAGGTGCAGCCCGAGGATCTGGTGGACTTTGACGAGGTGGTCGTGGCCACCGGTGTGCAGCCACGCGATCCGCGCATCCCGGGACAGGACCACCCCAAGGTCCTGAGCTATGTGCAGGTCTTGCGCGGGCACGCTGATGTGGGTCCTCGTGTGGCCATCATCGGGGCTGGCGGCATCGGGTTTGACGTCGCGGAGTTTCTGTCCCACCAAGGCCCTTCCACCACCTTGGACCTGCAGGCTTGGCAGCGCGAATGGGGCGTGGGCGACCCCGCGCAATCCCCCGGTGGCCTGGCGCCGCAGGGCCCACAGCCCGAAGCGCCGGCGCGCGAAGTCTTCCTGCTGCAGCGAAGCCAGGGCAAGCTGGGCGCGGGCCTGGGCAAAACCACAGGATGGATCCACCGCAGCGCCCTGAAGATGAAGCGCGTGCACATGATCGGCGGCGTGAACTATGAACGGATCGAAGACCGCGGCCTGCTGATCTCCCATGGACCGCAGCGCGAAGATCCTCAATGGATCGACTGCGACCACATCGTCATCTGCGCTGGGCAAGAGCCGCTGCGTGGCTTGGCTGAGGCCCTGCAGGCGCGTGGCCGATCGGTGCATCTCGTCGGCGGGGCTCGGGTAGCCGGCGAGCTCGACGCCAAGCGCGCGATTGACGAGGCCGCGCGCTGGGCCTTGTCGGTCTAGTGCTACTTCCAGCGCAGGGGTTCGATCACCACCGGCTCAGCCTCGCCACTGAAGGTGAGCGCACCGTCTTGTACGGTGGCCTGCAGGTGCATGCTGCGCGCGGCCATGGCGGCCAGCTGTTGCGAGACCTCGGTCGGCACCCGAAAGACCTGCAGCTTGTCCAGGCGGCTGAGTTTGTTCTCAATGCCCTTCCACCACACCTCTGCCGCATGATGGAACGCGTACACCTTGACCACATCGGCTTTTTGGCAGGCCTTGAGCAGGGGGCGTTCCTCCGGTTGTCCCACCTCCACCCACAAGCGGGTTTGGCCGGTGAAGTCCTTGAGCCACAGGTCCGGGTCATCGGGGTCTGACAAGCCCGCGCCGAAAGCCAGCGTGCCGTCGCCACCACAGCTGTCCTGCAGCTCGTGCGCATTGAGCGCCAGTGCCAGCAGGCGAATCATCATCCGCTCATCGGTTTCGCTGGGGTGGCGTGCCAGGGTCAGCGCGTGATCGGAGTAGTAGGCGTGGTCGATGTCGGCGATCGCCAGCGTTGCTTTGTAGATGGTGGACTTCAGGGCCATGGTGTGAGGGCGTGCAACCGCGCATTGTCGCTGCTCCCCGACCGTGGGCAGGGCCTCCAGCCCAGGGCGCGCACCTATTTGGAGTCGAAGCGGGTCACACCATCCCAGTCCGGGCCGGGCGGGTGCAGCATCAGCTGCTCGATGCGGTGACGGTATTGCGCCACCAGCGCGCGGCCCGGGTCTTGTGCTTCCAAGGCGTCCAACGCCGC
>RGEP01000169.1 GCA_009918225.1 Betaproteobacteria bacterium
GACATCTCGTGCGGGTACACACCCAGGCGCCGCTTGGGCTCAGGCATGCCCACCTCGACCAGCAGTTCCTCGGCCCGCGCCAGGGCCTGCTTGCGGCTCAGGCCCATGTGCTTGATCAGCGGCTCCATCAACTGCTCGCCCACGGTGAACACCGGGTTGAGCGAGCTCATGGGGTCTTGAAACACGCAGGCGATTTCGCGGCCACGCAGGTGCTGCAGCTCGTGCAGGGGCGTGTCGATCAGGTTTTGGCCCTGCCACAGGATGCGCCCGCTGCGCTCGGCGTTGTCGGGCAGCAGGTTGAGAATGGACATGGCCGTGACCGACTTGCCCGAGCCCGACTCGCCCACCAGGGCCACGGTGGTGTTCTCGGGAATGTCAAAGCTGACCGTGGTGCTGCCGCGGCCAACGGCCTGCTGGCGCTGGATCACGCCGCCGGCCTTGCCCATGCGGAAGGAAACGGCCAGGTCTTGGATGCTGAGCAGCATTATTCGAGCCCCCTCAACTTGGGATCCAGGGCGTCACGCGCGGCGTCGGCCATCAGCGAGAACGCGGTGACGAACACGCACATGAAGGCCGTGGCCGATACCAGCTGCCACCAGTAGCCCAGGATCAGTTCGGCCTGCGCTTCAGACAGCATCGTGCCCCAGGACACGTCGTCTATGCCCACGCCCAGACCCAGGTAGGACAGGATCACCTCGCTCTTGATGAAGCCCACCACCAGCAGGCCCATGCGCACCAGGATCACGTGAGAGATATTGGGCAGGATGTGCTTGAACATGCGGGACAGTTGCGAGGCACCAATGGCCTCGGCCGATCGCACGTATTCACGCGAGCGGTGCTTCATGAACTCGGCGCGCACCTGGCGGTACAAGCCGGTCCAACCGGTCAGGCCCAGAATCAACACCACGGTGCCGATGCCGCGGCCGAACACGGCGGCAAAGGCAAAGATCAAGAGGATGCCGGGCACGGCTTCGAAGACGTTGTAGAGCCACTCGAAGAAGTCGCCAACCTTGCCGCCCAGATAGCCCGACAGGGCGCCCAAGAGCGTGCCCAGGAACGTGGCCACCAAGGCGGCCAGCACGCCCACGAACACCGAGATCTCGGTACCCTTGATGGCCTTCGAAAGCACATCACGCCCCAGCCGGTCGCCGCCCAAGGGCAGGGTCTCGGCCTTCACGGTATCGGCCGTGGCATAGGTCTTGGCCTTCTCGGCCCACTCGGCGTATTTCGGTGCCAGCGGGTCGATGGCCGAGATGTCCACATTCGGCCCCTTGGGCTGTTCAATCACGCCGGTGGCTTCAGGTGGCGCCGGGCCCAAGAAGGTTGGCGGCGCATTGGGCACCCCCACTTCCTTTTGCCAGTCTTTGCCCACCAGGTCGAGCGCGGAGGCCGCGATCAGCACCAGAAACATCAGCACGATGACCAGGGACACGACGCCCACGCGGTCGGCCTTGTAGCGGCGCCAGGCAGCGGCCCAGACGCCTTCGGAACGCTCGGGCCCCGCGCTGGGGCTGGCGTTGGAGCTCAGGGTTGCACTCATTTCAACACCACCCGCGGGTCGATGGCCTTGTACATCACGTCGGTCACCAGGTTGATCACCATGGTCAGCATGGCCAAGTACACCGTGATGGCCTGGATCACGGGATAGTCGGAACGGTTGACCGCCAACAACACCTCACGGCCCAAGCCCGGGATGGAGAAGAAGGTTTCGATCAGGAATGAGCCGATGAACACGCTGGGCAGGGCCAGGCCGATATTGGTGATGATGGGGATCATCGCGTTGCGCATGACGTGCTTGAACAGCACCTTGTTTTCCGTCAGGCCCTTGGCCCGCGCGGTGCGCACATAGTCCTGGCCCAGTTCGTCCAGGAAGAAGCTGCGGTAAAGGCGCGTTTGCGGGCTCACGCCCACCATGACCGCCAGCAGCACCGGCAGCGGCGCGTAGGTCACCAGGTTCTTCCAGGTGCTGTCGGTCCAGCCCTGCACCGGGAACCATCCCAGCAGGAAGCCGAACACGTACTGGCCCACGATGATGTAGACGAGGAAGGAAATCGACAGGGCCACCGTGGTGACGACCATGATGGTGCGGTCGGTGAGCGACCCACGGCGGTAGGCCACCCACATCGCAATGGGCAGGGCCAGCAGCACATCCAAGATCAGAATGGGCAGCATCACGGTGAGCGTGGCCGGCAGTCGGGTGGCAAACAGGTTGCTCACGGCCTCGTTGGTGGCCCAGCTCTTGCCGAAGTCGAAGGTGGCAATCGACTTGATGAAGATCCAGAACTGGAACCAGGCCGGCTCGTTCAAACCCAGCTGCTGCCGGATGGCATCAATTTGTTCAGGTGTGGCATTGAGCCCGCCGAGGATTTCGGCCGGGTCGCCCCCGAAGTACTTGAACAGGACGAAGACCAACAGCACCACGCCCAAGAGCGTGGGAACCATTTGCCACAGTCGCCTGATGAGATAGGCCAGCATGTTTGCAAACTCCAAATGGTGCGGCGTCCAGGATGGGCTCGTGGCCCCTGAGCGCGCTCGCAATCCCCGGCTTTCGCGGGATGCGGGAGTCTAGCGGCCTCAGCAGCGCTTGTTCCCCGGCGTTTTCCCCCTCGTGCAGTCGGAATAGACCCCCAAAGGCCAAGGGGAATACGGGGTGATCCAGGGTTCTCCGGTGGTCGGTGCACCGCTAGACTGCGCGCTTTGCCCTGTCGCTTGCGCGGCGCCGGGCGGCGACACCGTCCGACCCGGCCCTGAACCACACCATGATGCGTCGAACCTTGATGACGGCAGCCCTGCAAGGGGCGGCCACGATCCTGGCCACAGCTGCTTTGCTGGCCTTGCCGGCCGCCGCGCAGCCCAAGCCGCCTGCGGGCGTGGCGCCACAAAAGGTGTTGCGTTACGCCTTTCCGATTGCCGAAACCGGGTTCGACCCGGCCCAGATCTCCGACGCCTATTCCCGCATCATTGCGGCCAATATGTTTGAGGCGCCGCTGACCTATGACCCCTTGGCGCGGCCGGTGCGGGTGGTGCCCCAAACCGCCCAGGCCCTGCCCGAAATCAGCGACAACTACACGCGCTTCGTGTTCCGAATCAAGCCGGGGATTCTGTTTGCGGACGACCCGGCCTTCAAGGGCAGCAAGCGCCTGAATGCCCAAGGCAAGCGCGAGCTCACGGCCGAGGACTATGTCTACACCCTCAAGCGCCACTACGACCCCAAGACCAAGAGCCCCAGCCTGTTCCAGCTGGAGAACGCGCGCATCTTGGGCTTGTCCGAGCTGCGCAAGAAGACGATCGCAGGCAAGATCCCCTTCGATTACGACACCGATGTCGAAGGTGTGCGCGCCTTGGACCGCTACAGCTTTGAGGTCCGCTTGGCCAGCCCCGCGCCCCGCTTTTATTACACCTTCACCGACGGCGGCGTGATGGGTGCCGTGGCGCGTGAGGTGGTGGAGGCCTATGGCGACAAGATCATGGAGCATCCGGTGGGCACCGGGCCCTACCGCTTGGCGGCTTGGAAGCGCTCGTCCAAGATCACGCTGGAGCGCAACCCCAACTACCGCGAGCAGTTCTACGACGCACAGCCCGCCCCCGACGACACCGAGGCGCAGGCCGTGTTGGCCAAGCTCAAGGGCAAGCGCATTCCAATGGTGGACCGCGTGGAGGTGAGCATCGTCGAAGAGACGCAGCCGCGTTGGCTGGCCTTCCTCAACGGCGAACACGACATGATCGACCGTCTGCCCAACGAGTTCGCCACCACCGCCATTCCCAACAACAAGCTCGCGCCCAATTTGCGCAAGAAGGGTATTCAGATGCAGCGGGTGGCGGCGGTGGACGCCACCTTGAGCTATTTCGGTATGGAGCACCCGGTGGTGGGCGGCTACGAGCCCCACAAGGTGGCGCTGCGCCGAGCGATTTCACTGGCCTACGACGTCGAGCAGGAAATCAACCAGGTGCGCAAGGGCCAGGCCATTCCGGCCCAGGCCATCATCCCGCCCATGCTCACCGGCTTTGATCCGCAAATGAAGACCGAGATGAGCGACCACGACCTGGCCCGTGCGCGCGCCCTGCTCGATTTGTATGGATATGTGGACAAAGACGGCGACGGATGGCGCGACCTGCCCAATGGCAAGCCGCTGGTGTTGGAGTATTCAAGCCAGCCCGATCAGGCCTCGCGCCAGCTGCAGGAGCTGTGGCGCAAGGCGATGAAGGCCATCGATGTGCGCATCGAGTTCAAGATTGCCAAGTGGCCTGAACAGCTCAAGGCCAGCCGTGCCGGCAAGCTGATGATGTGGGGCGTGGCCTGGACCGCCACCAACCCCGACGGCAGCTACTTTCTGGACCTGCTTTACGGACCGAACAAGGGGCAGGCCAACCACTCCCGTTTCGATCTGCCGGCGTTCAACGAGCTGTACAAGCGCCAGTTCGTGATGCCCGATGGCGCCGAGCGCGAAGGGTTGATGAACGAGGCCAAGCTGCTGGCCGTGGCCTACATGCCCTACAAGGT